>CAKPRW010000110.1 GCA_934183045.1 uncultured Clostridia bacterium | reverse complement strand
GTATATATGCTCATCAATCCAACCATAGTCAAAACAGTAAATGTTTGAATAGATAAAATAACTAACATTTTATTATCTTTTTCTGGATTTACTATTCTAAATGCCAACTTTTTTGCAATAGGACTTGCAATAAAAAATGCTAATATAAAGACAATGACTCCTTCAACAGGAAACTCTTTTAATGCAACTAAAAAAGTTTGATTTACTAGTCCTTCTGTTGAATTTATTGCCACACTATAAACTATCATACAATATGCCATTAAGATTGCAGTCATTAATGTAAATATAAAATTTTGAAATTTTGTTTTTGGCATTATACCTCCTCCTTTCTTATAAAAGTTCTTGGTATTTTTTCTTTATATCAAAAAAATACCATCTAGTCGCAGACATAGACTAGACAGCATTTAATGTCTTTAATATTATATATTAGTTTTTCTATTTTTTCAAGTATACAAATAAACTGTTTTAATCTTTTAATTTTAGACCATCTTTGAAAGCATTTCCAACAACTTCGCCTAAAACTCTATATGTGTTACTTACCATATCAAATGTGATTATTTCCATTTTATCAACATCAATATTTCCATTAGCATCTAAATATTCTTCATCAACTGAACAATTTACAATTGTTCCTATTAATTCTCCATCTTTGAATGAATCAACTTTACACTCTAATGTTAATGGATATTCCTCAATAATTGGTGCATCTACAAAATTTGATTTTGTTACATGTACTCCTGATTTTGCAATTTTATCCTCTGTATTTCCTGAAACTACTCCGAAATAATCTGATATTTCTTCTGTTTTCTTTGTTGCAAATCCTACTGTGAATGCTTTTTTTAATTCTAGATTTTCTGTTGTTTTATGTTTTGATAGTGAAATATAAATTTTTCCGTAATCATGTATTCCTCCCCATGCAGCATTCATTACATTTGCTTTTCCATCTTTGTCATAAGTTCCAATCATCAAAACTGGAAGTGGCAAGAAATTCATTTTGTTTCCCAAGTCTTTTCTCATATCTTTTCCTCCTTGTTTTTATTTTGTATTTATATTATACACTTCGGTAGTTACTATCGGTCAATAGTTTTTACAAAATATGTCTATTATTATATCATTGTTCTACACTCCATAATGCTTATTATTTATTTCTCCGTTTATACATAAAACATTCTTTATCGTGTGAATAAATCACACCTATTGCTTGTAAATAAGAATATATAATTGTTGTTCCCACAAATTTCATTCCTCTTTTTTGTAGATCTTTTGAAATTGTATCTGATAACTTAGAGCTTGTTTTATCAACTTCATAGATTACTTTATTGTTTGTAAAGCTCCAGATATAATTAGAAAATGTTTTATATTCATTTTGTATTTTTTTAAATATTTTACTATTATTGATAGCTGCATTTATTTTTAATTTGTTTCTTATAATATTTTCATTTTCCAATAACTCTTGTACTTTTTTATCATCATAAGCACATACATTGTCTATTTCGAAATTATCAAATGC
>CAKPRW010000109.1 GCA_934183045.1 uncultured Clostridia bacterium | reverse complement strand
TATTTGAAGTTCAAAATTATTTATCTTTTAATCCCATTATTCATCAAAGAATTTATTAAAGTCTTCTTCATTTATTTTTTCTTTTTCTAATAAAGATTGAGCTATTAGATCTAATTTATCTCTATGTTGTTTTAATAGGGCTTGTGCATCATTATATGCTGTATCTATTAATTGTTTAACTTCTGCTCCTATTTTATCTCCAATATTCTCTCCAAACATTTGCATTTCATATGGTTCCTTTCCTTGGAAGTCTATTGGACCTAAATTGTCACTCATACCATATTTTGTTACCATGTCTCTTGCTATCTTTGTAGCAACTTCTATGTCATTACTTGCTCCTGTTGAAATATCATCTAAAACTAATTTTTCAGCAGCTCTTCCGCCTAACAATGCTATCAATTTTTCTTGCATTTCTGTTTTTGAAATGTAATATTTGTCTTCATCTGATTTGTACATTGTATAGCCACCAGCTACACCTCTTGGAATAATTGATACTTCTTTTACATCTGTTTGTGTTGGTAAGTATCTGCTTACTACTGCATGTCCAGCCTCATGATATGCTGTTAGTTTTTTATCTTTTTCAGAATATACTCTCGCTCTTTTTTCTAGTCCTACTGTTACTTTTTTAACTGCTTCTTCAACGTCTTCATTTTCTATATCTTCATGTTTTCTTTTTGTTGCTATAATTGCGGCTTCATTTAAGATGTTTGCAAGTTCTGCTCCTGTAAATCCTGCTGTGTCTTCTGCAATACTTTCTAGATTTACATCATCTGCAATTCTTTTATCTTTGCTATGAATTTTTAGGATTTCTAATCTACCTTTTAGATCTGGTGTAGGTATAGTTATTTGTCTATCAAATCTACCTGGTCTTAATAGTGCCTTGTCCAACATTTCTGGTCTATTTGTTGCAGCTAATACTATTATTGTTTCTTCAGAACTAAAACCATCCATTTCTACTAACAATTGGTTTAATGTTTGATTATTTTCTGTTTCAGCTCCACTATTAGATGATCTTCTTGCTCCTATTGCATCTATTTCATCAATAAAAACTATACATGGAGCTACTTTTCTAGCTTTTTCAAATAATTTTCTAACTCTTGATGCTCCTAATCCTGCAAACATTTCTATAAATTCTGAACCACTCATAGATATAAATGGAACATCAGCTTCACCTGCAATTGCTTTTGCTATTAATGTTTTACCTGTTCCTGGTTTTCCATATAGCAAAACTCCTCTTGGTACTTTTGCACCCATTTTTGCAAATTTTTCAGGTCTTTTTAAAAAGTCAACAATTTCTATCAATTCCTCTTTTTCTTCATCAAGTCCTGCTACATCATCAAATTTTATTTTTGTTTTTCTTTCAGTGTCATCATATATTTTTCCTTTTTCACCAAGCCCTTGCATTTTAATAATCATTATAACTAATACTAACATTATTGCTGTTGGTAAAAAAGTAATTATAACATTAGAAATTTTACTAATTATACTTCTTGGATTTTGTATTAATTCTATTTCATTTCCTTCTGCTACTTTTGTTTGAACTAATGTCATAAAGCTTTCTGTTTCTGGTACTATTGATGTTTTTTCTTCTTCAACGTTTTTTACTTTAACTTTTACTGTAGTACTTCCTGTTGTCATTTCTATTTTTTCAATATTACCATAAGAAATTTCTTTTATTAAATCAGTATATGCTAATATTTTATCATCTTTTTTGTCAGCATTCATAGAATAATATACTGCTACACCTACAATAATAGCTACTATTAAAATTATAGATATTATTGCTGCTATTATTTTTTTATTATTCTTTTTTTGTTCATTTTCATTTTTTTTCATGTTGTCTAATTTCTCCCTTCTTAATT
>CAKPRW010000108.1 GCA_934183045.1 uncultured Clostridia bacterium | reverse complement strand
CATTTACTTCATCTATACTAAATACATCTTGAAGGCTTTGTAATGGTATTTCATGTGTTACTTTTTTAAATCCTTCTTTTACATGTCCTCCAACTTTTTGCGTTAAAGATTCTTGTGATTTAAATTCTGGATATTGATTTTCTAAGTTTCTTAATTCTACCATCAACATATCATACTTAAAATCTGATATCTCTGGTTTATCATCATCATAATATCTTTTTGCATGATATTCCACTTGCTTTCTTAGTTCATTTATTCTCAATTTTGCCTGTTTTTTATTCATTTTCCGCACCTCTTTAACAGCTTGTTTTACTTTTTATATTATATACAATTTATTAATAAAAATAAAGAAATTTCTAAAAAAATATTAATAATTTAATCTCCTTTTGGTTCTTAAGATTTATTAACAGTTTTCAAAACCCAAATATCTCTTAAAAACAAAATAATAGTTGTAAAAGATAAGTAATATTAAACTTATTTTCTACAACTATTATTGTTTTTTCAAATAAAATCTTTTATCTTTTTATAATTAATTACGATTTTATTCTGCTTTTGCAAATATTATTAATCTTGCTTTACTATCATCAGTACATGTTGATAATGTTAATTCTGCTTTTCCGCCTGTATCTCTTTGATAGAATGATGTATCTTCTGGTGTTGTTTCAAATTTGTTATATATTGTATATGTTAGTTTTGTTCCTGAATTATCTGTTACATATATTTTGTCACCTAAATTCAACTTTTTGTTATTAGAGAAAAATAATCCATTTCTATAATTATGTCCTATAATAACAGTGTTACCTGGTTGATTAACTCCTGTTCCATATAAAAATGCAACTGCTGTTTCTATTGATTTTTTTGTTACCTTTTCTAAAATTGGATATTTAAAGTTTGTTGCAGGAATTTCCATTGTTCCAAGAACACCAAAACCTTTATATGTTTTCTTAGCTGTATTGCCATTAGTTGTATTTGTATCCTGAATTTTATCTAATGGATTTTCTTCTTCTGATGTATTAGTTTGATCATCTGTAGATGTTTGATCTTGTACATCTCCATCAAAATTATCAACAAAATCTGATGTATCTGTTGTTACAGCATATTTTTGATAATAATCATAAGCTAAAAATCCTAATAATCCTAGTATTGCTATAATTACTATTACTAAAATTACAGTTAATACTTTACTATATTTACTCTCAAACATTTTTTACCTCCGTACATACTTTTTACTATATTTATTATAGCATATTTAACAACTAAATATCAATATATTTCTCTTATTTAATAACTAGCATATAACTTATATACTTTATAATAAATTCTCAATATTATTATTAAACAATTTTTTCTCCGAATTGTTGGCCTGCAAGCAAATGGAAATGTAAATGCATTACTTCTTGTCCTCCATTTTTTCCGCAATTGACAATTACTCTATATCCATCTTCTTTAAATCCTTTTTCCTCAGCAATTTTATTTATCACAGTATAAATTTTTCCAATAACACCTTCATCTTCAACTTCTAAATGTGCTAAAGATGTTATATGTTTTTTAGGAATTACTAATATATGAATTGGAGCTGCTGGATTTATATCTTCAAAAGCTAATATCTCTTCATCTTCATATACCTTATTTGATGGAATTTCTCCTTTTACAATTTTACAAAATAAACAATCATCCATTATGTTTTCTCCTTTTCTAAATTCAATTTATTAATTAATTTAGTATTTAATTCAATATATTTTATTCTTTTATTAAAACTGCTTTTATTCTTCTTACACCTGATGAACTTGATTCTTCTTTTTTTATTTTAAATCTACCTAATTCTTTAGTATTTTTTACATGTGGTCCTCCACATAGTTCTTTAGAAACATCACCTATTGAATATACTGTAACTTCATCTGGATATTTTTCTATAAACATACATTCTGCTCCAGATGCAACAGCTTGTTCTTTGCTCATTTCTGCTACAGTTACAGG
>CAKPRW010000107.1 GCA_934183045.1 uncultured Clostridia bacterium | reverse complement strand
TAAAATCCTGCGGTTGAATAAACCGTGCCGGTTCGATTCCGGCCATCTGCACCATTAGAACACCAAGTATTTGAGAAAATCAGAACTTGGTGTTTTAATTTTAAAAGTGTGCAAAGTTCTAACACTTTTCCAAAGTATGAATTTTAATAGTTAGATTTGTAGATTTGCTACCTATACTAGCATCTATTTTCTTTGTTTTTACTCTTATACAATCTAAAGAAAAATATGTGAGATTATTAATTTTAGTAAATTTAACATCATAGATTATTTATGATTTTCTTGTCAAAGCATATTTAGCAAGAATTTCTGACTTGTTTGTAATATCATCAACAATCACAGCTATTATTAGATATGATCTAAAGAAAGAGGTAAAAGAAATATGAAAGAAATAACAGTGTTAAAAGCTACTAAAGAACACAAAGAATTTATAATACATGCTAACAATGTAATAAACAATGTTAATGATACAGAACAGACAAATGGTTTAGAACAAAATATTGATAAAGATTATTTTTGTGATAATCCTAAATTTCATTGTTTAGTTGCAGAAATAGATAATAAGCCTGTTGGTATGATTCTATATTCATATTTCTATTGGGCAAATGATGGCGAAGTTTTATGGATTTCTCAAATGTTTGTTGAAGAAGAATATAGAAAACATGGTGTGTTCTTTAAATTAATAGAAAACCTACGAGAAGAAAACAAATATATAAAAATAGTATCATGTGCTACAGGTAATGAAAATAAAAGGATGCAAAAAATCTTAAAATATTATGATGCACATGAAATTAATTTGAAATTTTATTATAAGAAGGTGTAGTATGAAAATAACTTTAATACATCATGCAGAAAGTACATATAAAAAATTTAGAAATGGTAACAATTGAAATTTAATTATAAAGAGGAGATACAAAGATGAATATTGATGTTAACAAAGTAAAAATAATAGTAACAATTCCTGTAGAAAGTTTAAATGAAGTACGAAATGCAATATGTGATGTTGGTGTTGGTATAATTGGAAATTATACAGATTGTTCAATAGCAACAAAATGTATTGGAACATTTAAACCAATAGAAGGAGCAAATCCTTACATTGGAGAAAAAGATAAATTAGAATTTGTTCAAGAAGAAAAACTAGAAGTTAGATGTAGTATAGAAAAAGTTAAAGAAGTAATATCAAAATTAAGAGAAGTACATCCCTATGAAGAACCTGCAATAGATATTGTTCCATTAATAGATGAAAGTTGCTTTAAATAGTAAAATAACAGCCAAAGAATAAAATCTTTGGCTGGATTACATTTTCATTAGAACCTCAAGTAATTCGTAAGATTATGCTTGAGGTTTTAATTTATAAAAAATGAAGATTTCCCTAACATTTTTCCTAACACTTTTCAATTTTTTGTGCAAGTTAAGAAAATATTTTGAAATGTATTCTTTTGAACATTTAATATATTGATTTAGTTCAATTCCAGATTCTAAATATAACCTATATAATGTTATATTTCTTTCATCTACTAAATTTGTAATTCTTCTAACAGCTTCTGAAAGTTGCATCCCCCCTCTTTTCTTAACTATAAAATATAGTATAACAAAACTAACAAAATAACACTGACAAAAATCTTGTTACTTTTCATATTTATTTTGTTTATTATGATCTATAAAAGTATTTATTTTTGATTTTTAACTATTCTGTAATTAGTGTTGCAATATAACAACCCTTGCATTAAAAAATCACTTATACATTTTTGATAAAAATCACCATAAAAATAAAAAATATGTTACAATGGATTCATTAGACACTTTCTGATGAATTTAAAAGGAGAATTAAAAATATAGCTCAGCAATTAATCAATGAATTAAAACTAACTATTGAAGATGAACAGAAACAAATTGAAATGAATACAATTCTAAATAAAAAAATATTATATGCAAGAATAATTTGGAGGAAAAAATGAAACAAAAAAATATGACAAAATTTAATAAAATATTCCCGTGGTATTCGGGTTTATCAGGAGATTTACTGTTTTGGATAGCTATAGATACACTATTTTTAACAGTTGTAAAGAATTTTAATGCTTCACAAATAGTTTCCTTAACTACAGTATCTTTGGTAACATGTATATTATTACAAGTCCCATTATTAAAAATCATTCAAAAAATTGGAAACACAAATTCAGTAAGAATTGGTTCATTACTATTATTAGTATCTAGTCTATTATTAACATTTGGTCCAAATTATATAGTTATTGTTTTGGGAAAGATTCTTTATGAAATTGCCTTTACATTTCAAAATATGGCAAATGCAGTATTAAAAAACAACCTAGAAT
>CAKPRW010000106.1 GCA_934183045.1 uncultured Clostridia bacterium | reverse complement strand
CATCTTTTACATTTAATGTTAATTTACATGCTCCTTGTTGTGGTGCACACCATCCAATACCATGTGTTAAACCTGAAATATCTTTTATTTCTTTAGCTTTTACCCATTTTCCTTCTTCTGGAATTGGTGCTGGTCCGTGGTCTACTCCTTTTTTTACAACACACATATTTTCTAATTCTTTTGAATAAATCATTATAATTTGCTCCTTTCATTTCTTCGATTTTATAGTATATTCATTTTTTTATAAGTTATCTGCATATTTGTAATCTTTAACCAATTCTTTGCCTTATGCTAAAAACAGCTAACTTAAAAAATTAATAACATTCTAAATTATGGAAAACATATTTTCCAATTTATGTTTTGTATTTCTTCATTTTTTTTATTTCTTCCTGAGATAGTAAAATTTGATTTTTGCTTATATTTTTTTCTTCTTTTTTATCAGTTTCAATTTCTGAATTTGGTATTTCATTATCATATTCTTCTGTATTGTTGTAATCTACAATATTCTTTACATCTTTTATATATATACCAAATTCATAAACCTCTCTTCTATTTAATTTTTTGGCTCCTAAAGTATATCTTTTTAAAATTTCTTTATCCTTTTTATTTACTTGTTCTGGACCAATTTCTAAATATTTATATCTCCAAATAATATGTCTTTCATAACTTGTAAAATCACTATTTTTCAAATTTTCATAATCATATTCTATTCTAAACCTAGAATTTCGTATTATTATAGTCACATTGCTCCATGGCTCTTGGCCTGACTTTATAAATGCTTCTCTTAATTCTTTTATTTTAGAATATAATAATTCTACAAGTTTCATATATTCATTTTCGTCTAAATTAAATTTATTTGGAATTTCATATACATTTACTGGTTTCTTTTTTAGCATTCCTTTAGGAATATAGTAGAAAAAAAGTTCACCTGATTTCATATTTTTAGGCATATCTATAATTGAACTATATAAGTATAACCTATCCCACTTTTCTGGTATCATATAAAAAATCTTTTTTTGTATATCTTCATATATTTCTTTTATCTTTTTTGTATGATTTAACATATTTTTTATTTCCTATCTAACAAACTTTCTCCAGTCATTTCTTCTGGTTTATCAAGCTTCATTAAATCTAACATTGTTGGCGCTAAATCTGCTAATTTTCCACCTGTTTTTAATTGTAGTTCTTTGTCATCAGTTACTAGTATAAGTGGTACTGGATTTGTTGTATGTGCTGTATGTGGTTCTCCAGTACTATAATCTATCATTTGTTCTGCATTACCATGATCTGCTGTTATTAACATGTTTCCATGTTTTTCTTCTACTAACTCTACAACTTTTCCGACACATTCATCAATAGTTTCAACAGCTTTTATAGCTGCTTCTAAACTTCCTGTGTGTCCTACCATATCTGTGTTTGCATAATTTAATATAATTGCATCATACTTATCTTGTTTTATTGCTTCTAATACTTTTTCAGTTACTTCATATGCACTCATTTCTGGTTTCATATCATATGTTTCTACTTTTGGAGATGGTACTAATATTCTATCTTCTCCTTCGTATTGTTTTTCTTCTCCTCCATTAAAGAAGAATGTTACATGCGCATATTTTTCTGTTTCAGCAATACGTAATTGTGTATATCCTTTTTTACTTATATATTCTCCAAATGTATTATTGATAGGTTCTTTTTTAAATGCAATATGAACATTTGGCATTGTTTCATCATAATTTGTAAAACAAACAAAGTATAAATCTAGATTTTTTTCTGTTTCAAATCCATCAAATTCTGGATCTACTAAACTTCTAGTTATTTCTCTTGCTCTATCTGGTCTAAAGTTAAAGAATATTACTGAGTCATTTTTTCCAATTGTTGCTATTGGTTCTTCACCATTGCATATTAGTGTAGGCTCAACAAATTCATCAAATACTTCTTTTTGGTAAGAATCTTCTATAGCTTTTACTGCACTTCCTGCTTTGTTTCCTTCACCTTTTACTAGAGCATCATAGCATTTTTTAACTCTTTCCCATCTTTTGTCTCTATCCATTGCATAAAATCTTCCAGATAAACTAGCTATCTTTCCAATTTGTTTTTCATTCATCTTGTCTTGTAATTTTACTATATAGTTTTCTGCTGATGCTGGTGGTGTATCTCTTCCATCTAAGAAGCAATGTACATATACATCTTCAAAATCTCTTCTTTTAGCCATTTCTAATAATCCATATAAATGTCTATCATGGCTGTGTACTCCACCATCAGATACTAATCCTAATATATGCAATTTAGAATTATTCTTTTTACAATTTTCAATTGCAGCTATAAATTCTGGATTTGAAAAGAAATCTCCCTCTTCTATTGATTTTGTTATTCTTGTTAGCTCTTGATATACAATTCTTCCTGCACCAATATTTGTGTGTCCAACTTCTGAATTTCCCATTTGTCCTTCTGGTAATCCAACTGCTAATCCACTTGTATATATATCTACATTACTATATTTTTTCATTATTTTATCAATATTAGGTGTTTTTG
>CAKPRW010000105.1 GCA_934183045.1 uncultured Clostridia bacterium | reverse complement strand
GTAATCTTTTTACAAAAACAAAAAAAGTAAAGAATCTATGTGCTTATCTAGGAATAGATTATCTTAGTAATGATATACATTTTACTGAGGTAATTGATAATTCTGTTTTATTTAGATGGGGTGAAGATAAATTAATTGATTATGCTGGAAATACTCATAAAATTGAAGAAATAGAAAAATACATAGATGAATATAAATAAAATTAAAAATAACAAGTACTGATTTTTCAATGGGGTATGACCTTGATAATCAGTATTTGTTGTTCCTGCTAATATATTTAAATAACAAAGGGGGAGAAATTAGTTATCTAATCTCTAAAATTATTTTTTTGTAAATATTCAAACCACGGCATCAAAGGATATTCTTTTATAAATGCCACTAAAGTATTGATACTCATATTTGCTCTTCCTTTTTTTAATTCAGTAATAAGTTGTTTGCTAATATTTAACTTTTCAGCAAGTTCATTTTGGGAAGTTTGGCTACTAATATATAAAAAAATATCTTCAATACTTATTGGCGCATTAGAAGCAATAATATCTATGTGATATGGAAGTATATCAAATTGATATAAGTCCACAATTTCTACAAAAAAAGTATTCATTATTTTTTCTACTAATTCAGTAGTTATATGTGCTTCTTTTGAAATAGTTATTGCACATAGATTGTTATTTGTATGTGATATATATACATTTATAAAAGTATGTTCTAAACCATCAGGGTCTAAAGTGTATTGCATTTCAATTTTTTTTTCACTAAAAAGTTTAATAATATCTTTTCCTTTTATCACATTTTCTAGTAATTCAATAGTTGGAACTCCCAAAATAGTGCAACTATTTGCCTTTTTTTCATTAATTAAATTAAATAATATTTCTTTCTTATTCATGTTATCTAACTCCTTTTTTATTTATATAATATTGCTGTTTCGTATCCACCTCTTTTTCCAGGTATGAATTTATAACCTAATTCTTCAACACAGTAGTTTACAAAACTTATGAGAGCTTTATTGGAAGTTCTGCTAGAAGCTATACTTCTGTAAAATCTTCCTATATTTTCTATTCTTCCGTCTGCTGTTAATTTTTCTAACATAATTTTTTGATTTTCTCCTAACCTTTTCATAATTTCCCCCTTTTGAGTGCTAGCCAGTTGGTCTAGTCTTATCTCTTTCATTAAATATATTATAGTACAGTGTTACTGTACTGTCAATGTTTTTTTTAAAAAAAGTTAAAAAATTTTAAAATAGTTGAAAATACTGAAAAATAAAGACATATAATTACATTAATTAAAAAATAAAACAAGTTAAATATGTTACTTTCATAGTAACTTATTTTCTTATTGAAAAAGTAAAATTGACAAATTTTTCTCAAAATATATACAAAAAAATATTTTTTTGATATAATTATTGCAGAAAAAATGAGAAAGGGGAGGTATGAATTATGAAAAGACTTGTAACCGTTGCGGCTGTACACACACACACACACGGATGCTCTATTAAATAAAATTGTCAGAGATGACAAGTCTTTTAACATATCTCTAAATAGAAGAAACTTAAAAGAAAACTGTGAATTTTAAGCAGTTTTGTTTTAGGTTTCTTTTTGCTTTCTAAAAAGAGAGGAGAATATAAGAAATGAAAAAGATTAAAAAAATATTTATTCTAATTTTGGTGATAGGTATAGTTCTAATTGTAATTGGCATATCACAAATAAATTCACTAACAAATAAAGTAAGAATTGGAGAAAGTACAGGAGGATGGAAAGATCTTCCTAAAGCATCTAATGAACAATTACAAGAGTATAACACATATAAAAATATGATGATTTTGGGTGCAATTATATCTGTAGCAAGTTTTGGTTATAAATATGTTGCAAAAAATAAATTAAATGAAAAAGATATACAAGAATTAAATCGTTTTGAAAATAGATTAAGAGATTTAAAACAAAACAATAAAGATGATGAAAATAAATATATTGTTGGAAAGAAAAGCATTATAGATGAAATTACTAAAATAGAAAGTAAAGAAAATGTAAAAACAAGAACAGAAGAAATGTTTGTGGATGGTCTAATTGATGAAAAAGATAAAAATTATATTTTGGAAAAAATAAAGAAATAAGAGAGGAGCAATAAAAATGTTGGGTTTCATAGGATCTTTTTTATTAGTTTTTTTATTATCAGTTGCATTAGGTGGTATACCATTTGTACTTATTATAATTTTTGTTGAAATGTCTGGGAATGCAGATTATATGAGAGCAATTACTTGGGGGATATATTCAATAATACAATGTACAAATTTCATTGCATACCTATGTGGAAAAGAATTTGAATTTTCAATAAGTTTTGATATTTCTGAAATAATTGATTATATAAAATCATTATTTAAAAGAAAAGATAAAGAAAATTTAATAAAATCAAAAAATGTAGAAAACAAAAGTATAACATTAAAAACTATTGAAATTATTATTGTTATAGGAGCAATTATTTTTGGATTAGTTCAAGTGCAACATTCAGGAATTTTAAATTTGATTTATAGTAATTCAATATTAAGAGT
>CAKPRW010000104.1 GCA_934183045.1 uncultured Clostridia bacterium | reverse complement strand
AACAGACACTGTTTGAATCTAAAATTTGCTAATTCTCTTTTTGTCAATTGATTTCTTATAAAAGGTTCAGTATTTTCTCTATCTATAGATAATACATTCCAATTATTCTTTAGTAGTGCTATAGTATCTCTTCCAGAACCACATCCTAAATCTACAGCTTTCTTTGGTGGAATATTAAGATTTAAAAACTTTATTACATTTAAATGAGGCTTTAAATTTTTTGTAATATTGTAATATTCTTCTTTATTACTTTCCATAGATATTCTCCTTTATAAATATATAATACTATATGAGTTTTAGAAAAGTCAAATAGAGGAAAGTCAATATCCGTAAGTGTTTTATACGTTATACCATGATAATAATAAAAAACGAGTTTATTTTAATATTTTAGAAGGTTTTATATACAATATTTTAATTTATATACTTTAATTTTTAAAATATTATACAAATTTTATATGTAATTAGTTTTTTTACTTTAGTTTGGTATAGAAAATATTAGATAAAAATTGCAAATTTAAAAAATACTACGCAAATAAAGGATTTGTAGAAAAAAATGAAAAAAGTACATAAATAATAAAAAAACAGAAAACGTAGGGGAACAGTGCAAATTGGCTGAAATTTGTTTAATCCATATTCCATAAAAAATCAATGATTTGTTATAAAAATGAAATATATCAATTATATAACATTATTGAATTGTAAATTAATAAGAATATATAATTAAGTCAAATAAATCAATTGCGATATTGAAGGAGGATAAGATGAAAATCAAGCAATTATTAAAGTGGATGACAATTATTGCAGTCATTATTGGAGGTGCTATAGCTATACCAAAACTATATGCAGCAACTCAAATTATAGAAGGGATTTATACAGACTCAGATGGAGTACGTTGGGAATATAGTTATGATTCCAGTGACGAAAACAGCGATGTTAGTGTTGCGTTTTTTGACAAACCGGATGAAATTACAAAAGTCAAAGTACCAAGCGTCCCTGATATGGTAGACAAAAGTGGAAACAGAATAATTCCTGAAGGTCATGAAGTAGTCCAAGTAGTTTCTAGATTTGATATAATTGGAGAAAAACCAAATGATTGTAATACAGCTGTAAACGAAATTAATCTAGAAAACACTCTTAATGTAGAGTCTTTATCACCAATGTTAGATACAAGTGTTGATACAAAAGTTATCTTGCCATCTACAGGAATTTACCTTCAAGAAGGAGTTTTTATTGATGCAACAGTAGATATAACAAACTTAGAAAATGTAATATATATAGGTAATAAATGTTTTTATAATACAAAGTTTAAAAATCCTGATATAAGTTTAAAAAAATTAGAATCACTTGGTATATATAGTTTTTCACAAAGTAATATAAAAACACTATATATTGATATGCCATCAGTTACTGCATATTCATTTACTGATTGCACAGAATTAAGCTCAGTAGAATTAGGAGATAATGTTACTACATTAGGTAGCAATTTATTTGCAAATGATTATAATTTAAAAACAATAAATTACAATAATGTTACTCAAGTTGATAATTGTTGTTTTCAAAATTGTAAGTCACTTACTACTAGTTTGAATGATACCAAAATCGCTGTTATAGGTGCACAAGCCTATGAAAATTGTATTAGCATGACTGGCGATTTAGTAATGCCAGAGAATGTAAAAGAATTGAATTGGAGAGAGTTTGCTAATACGAAAATTAATAGTGTGAAATTAAACAATATTCAAGCAATAGGAGGACAAGTATTTGCAGATAATGAAAATCTATCATCAATAGATTTTGGAAAAGTTACTAGTCTAGGATGGCAAGCATTTGGAAATTGTAAAAAGTTAACATCACTATATCTTACAGAAAGTGTACAAAAAATAGATGTACAAACATTTATAAATTGTAGTCTTTCTACAGTTGATTTGAATAAAGTTTCAGTATTAGAGTACGAGGCATTTGTGGATAACAATATAGAAGAAGTAATATTGCCAAGAAGTATAGAAAAAATAGGATATGGAATTTTTGATAATAATCCTTTAAAAACAATAACTGTTTGTTATGACACATGTAAAAAAGATATTAGTATGTTAGGTAATGTTGCTGGAAATCGTGCAAATAATGTTGAAAATGTAGAATTTGTTGCTCCATATGTAGATGATGGAGGAAGTGAAGAAGAAGTAAAAGAAAGCACTCAAAAAATTAGCAAATTTACAACAGAACTAGTTTCAAATCCTTCAGTAATTTTTAAGGTACAAATACCTACACAAAATTATGAAGATTATACATCAAATGACGGTGTTCATAATTCTCAATTAAAAAATAGTAAACTTAGAAGATATGTTTATAAATTATCACAATATTATGATGATGATACAGAGGTATATATAACAGCAACAGCTTCAGATAAAGATGGAAAAAATACAAAAAATATATATACTTGTATTGGAACTGCTGACTATGATAGAGATGGTTATTCATTTGTTGGATTAAATAGTTGTTCTGATGAAGATGAGGATGCAGATTATAATACATATTATAATTCATATACTTTTTCAACTAACACACCAGCGTTTATGGCTGGATGGAGTGAAAAACAAGAATTCAGAAAATTAGAGATTGATGGTACAATATATATTGAACCACAGCCAGGAAAAGGAATGAATTGGAAAAATTC
>CAKPRW010000103.1 GCA_934183045.1 uncultured Clostridia bacterium | reverse complement strand
GCTATTGATTCATTAGGAATAAGTACAGTATCATTAGTAGATACATAATTTATATCTAGATTTTCATTTCCAACTTTCACAACAACATCCCCTTATGTAACTCTTAAACTACTATTTTATTATACTATTTTACATATATAATGTCAAACAAATTTCTACTAAATGCGACAGCTTTTATGTATTCTTATGCTTACTATTTTTAGTATAAGTAGTATCAAGCATATCCCTAGCAAAACTCCCATTGTGTCAATCATAACATCAGTTAATTGTGCTGATCTATTTGGTATAAAGGCTTGGTGAATTTCATCTGATGTTGCATATATAATTCCTATTACAATGCTAATATAAATTCTTCCCATTTCTTCTATTTGATATGTGCTAAAAAATCCCATCAAAAGCATTCCGACTATTGTATATATAGAAAAGTGAGCTATTTTTCTAATTATGCTTTCCATTCTATCAAAAATTTGCATTTTTTTGTCATTTGATAATTTTAATATTTTATCTGTTATCATTACAGTTACTTTTCTACTAATTCCACTTGATTCTTCTCCATTTTGATTAGAAAATCCAAATATTATAAAAAATGTACCAAATAGCAAAATTAGTAATATTATCCTAATTATAATTTTTTTCATTTTACCATCTCTATTATTTTTTCTATTATTAATAACAATATGCTTAGAAATTTATTCTAAGCATATCTTTTATTTATTTCTTATATCCAGTCTTTGAAACTATACTATCACTTATATTTTTTATTTCATCTGTAATAGTATAACTTGCATCGTCAAATGCTTCTTGATGTAATTTTATTACATTACTTTCTAAAGTAACTGGCACACCATACCATCTGTCTAATGTAATACCTTTTGTTTCATATGGCCATCCTATACTTTTTGAAATTTTAAAGCTTGCTGCACTTGGCATTAATGCAAATATATCTCCTGATGTTATATTAGTATATACTTTTGGTAAAATAAAGTCTACAAAACTGTTCATTTCTCCAATACTCTTAGACTTTAATTTGTTCATCATTGCTTCTATAACATCTCTCATTCTCTCAGTTCTTTTATAATCTCCACCAGCTGTATATCTGATTCTTGAATAAGCAACTGCTTGTACACCGTTTAATGTTTGTTTTCCTATTGATGATACTTTTGCGTTTGATTTTCCTGTTACACTAGCAGTTTCATCAATATATGAATTTAAATATTTTAATTCTTCGTTTGATTCAATATTTATAGTTACTCCACCTAATTTATCTACTGCTTCTGCAACAGAATCAAAGTTTACTGTAACAAATTCTTTTATATTTAGCCCTAAATTTGTATTTAATGTTTTTATTGCAAGTGGAGCTGATCCATATGAATAAGCATGTGTAATTTTGTCTAATCCGTGTCCATCTATTTTTACATATGTATCTCTATACACTGATATTAATTTTATATCTTTGGTTTTATTATTAATACTTGCAATAATTATACAGTCACTTCTATTTCCTGCTTCTAAATTATTACTTCTACTATCCACACCAAATATTGCTATATTACGATATCCTGACAAGTTTTTCTCTGCTTCAGATGATACTCCTAAATCTTCTGTACTTAGATCCACTTGTTGCATTTTACTTAATTTATCATGAACAAACCAGAATATTGTTCCAAGTAATATTACTAATATTATTACTAGTACTAACACTACTTTTCCAAATGTTTTCAATCCCTTTTTCTTTCCTTTTTTAGTTTTTTTGTTATTTCTTTTATTGTCTTTTTTCATTGTATTTTCCATTTCTTCATCATTTTTTTGAAATGCTTTTGGTACTTCATCATTGTATCCTTTGGAATGTTTTCCAGCCATTTTTATTCCTCCAATTTTTATTTTTTGTTTTTCACATCAACATTATACTATTTATTTTTCATATTTACAAGTTGTTTTTATTAATGTATTTTTAATACTATAAAGAAAATCTATATTTATTTTAACATATCTCTACATCTTATCAGGCATTTCTATCCCAAGTAAATTAGCTGCTATTTTTAAAACTTCTCCTACAGCATATGTCAAATATATTCTTGCATCTTGTATTTTTTTATCTTCAACAATAATTTTGTTTTCATTATAAAATACACTATATGCTTTTGAAAGTTCTATAAGATATCTAGATAAAATTGAAGGTTCATTTTTGTCAGTTACCTGTACTAATATATCTTCAAAGTCATATATTAGTTTTAATATTTTTTGTGAATATTCATCTAGCAATTCTTCAAATTCAATTTCTTCTATATTTGGTATTTTTTCCACTTTTTCTAAAACACTTTTGGTTCTAACATATGTATATTGTACGTATGGACCTGTTTCACCTTGAAAATTTAATATTGTATCCCAATCAAATATTTCGTCTTTTACTCTATTGTTTGCTAAATCATTAAATATTATTGCTCCTATTCCTACTTTTTTAGCAATGTCTTTTTTGTTTTCTATATTTGGATTTTTCTCTTCTATTATTTTTTCAGCTCTTTGTATAGATTCATTTAATAAATCTTCTAGTTTTACTACATTTCCTTCTCTTGTTGACATTTTACCTGTTGGCAATAATACCATTCCAAATGAAACATGTTCTAATCCTTTTGTATATTTTTCATTTAACCCTAATAACTTTGCTACTTCAAATACCTGTTTAAAGTGTAATGTTTGTTCATATGATGTTACATACAATGCTTTATCAAAGTCATATGTTCTTGCTCTATAAAGTATAGCGGCCAAATCCCTTG
>CAKPRW010000102.1 GCA_934183045.1 uncultured Clostridia bacterium | reverse complement strand
TCTTTCCTATTTTTTGCCTTTTTGAGTCATTCATTAAAACAATTCTATTGTCTTCTTCACCTTCTCCATTACATTGTTCATTAATATAACCAATAAAATTAGCAAACAATTTTTTATCATATATCTCCAAAACATTAATTTTTTCACTTTTAAATATTATTTTATTTTCAAATCCTATAATAGACATTATCATAATATCACCAATCTTTCAACATCATCTAGTTCATTGTTATTTTTCTCTCCGAACAATATATTCCATAGAATTAAATTGTTTTTCAGTAATTATTAACATTTGGACTATTCCTTTTTGTGGTTTATTTTTACTTATTTTATCTTTTATAGAATTTGTAATAGAATTATTTAAAACTAATTTAGCATATACTGATTCTTGCATCATTATAAATCCTTCTTTTATTAAAAATTTTCTAAATTGTAAATAATTTTTTCTATCTTTTGCCGTTTCTGTTGGTAAATCAAAAAATACTAATATTCTCATAAATCTATATCTCATAGTTTAAAACTTTACTTTCCTTATTTTCTAACATATTAAATACACTCTGTATATATATTGGTATTGCATTTGCCACATATTGCTCTTTTTCACTTATATAAATTGTCTCGTTAAGTACATCTATCAATTTGTATTTTTGTTTCTTATCAAATTCATTATCTACATTATTATACACTATCTCATCTATCAAAGGTCTAAATGTTTCCATTAAGTCACAAGTTAAATTAAATTGATTATATTCATTTTTATGATTCAATCCAATTTGAGTTATATAACCTTTACTTACAATTTCTTTATTAAATGTTGATAATAATATTGAATATCCATAATCAAGACTTTCATTTATATTATCATCTATTCCTCGTATAAAACCTTTTCCAAATAACAAATTAAAATATACTTTAGCAGCATGTCCTTCTCTATTTGTTTTATCACCAATTTCTACTTCGTTTTCAAATTCAAGTAATTTTGTATATTCTACAATGTTCAACTTTTTTAATAACATTGCTTGATTATGGATTTTGTATTTTACTATCTGTTGCCATACTTCATCTTTTCTTTTTTCATCCCACTTTATTTGATTTTGCACTTTTTTACTTGTATTAAATGAACTATAGTATGGCATAATTTCGCCTGACGGATTGTGCATTTCGTCGCAAAAAATCAATTTAATCTTGTTATTTATTAACTCATTTATTAAATATGATGTTATTGATACCATACCATTTTCTATTAAAATAATATTTATCTCTGAAAGATGTATCATTTGTAACTTATCACTTCTTATAACTAGATAATCATTTTTATAACTTAACTTACAATTTTTATTTACTACAATTGTTCTCCATCCCATTTATTCTATACCTTCTTTCGTACATTCCTGTTACAGATTTATCTATAAATATCATTTTCTTTAATACATCTGTCTTAAAACTTTTTCCACATTTCCTACCTAGTGCTGTTGATAATCCTAAAATTTTAAAATTTCCAATTCCAACATTCATTATCTTAATTATTTCATTAATTATTATAGTTTTCTCCTGAGTACTCAATTCTTGAAATTTTTGCTTAATATTCATATTATTTAATTTCAAATAACATTCATAATAACTTTTATACTCTGTTTCTAACTTTTCTAATAGGTAATTATAAATTTCCAACATTTTATTTTCAATTTCTTCTTTTTCTTTGTCTGTAAGTTCCTTTTCTCTATTCATATTATATACTAATCTAGCTATTTGAGGTTCAATAACTAATTGTTTATTTGTTCTAACTTCACTATCACTTAAAAATACCATTGGTTCATTATTTTCATCTAAATATTCCTGATATTTTAAAATCTTATCTTTTATAATCTTTATATCTGTAGCATCTTTTAAAACATTTTCAACATATTTTTGTAATGTAATCTTTTTATTTTTTATATCATATGCAATCTTAATAGGAATTCCTATTAGTTCTGTTTGTAGTCTATATTTTTTATCCAAATAACTGCAAATTATAAAATATGCTTTCTTTTCACTTGAATATCCGCCATATTTTTCCACATTCATATTCTCTTTTAATGGTATAACTGCTTTTACTTTAGAATCATTTGGTCCATATAATGTTTGATTATAAAAAGATCCTGTTTGTTCTTCTAGTTTTCTTGTAATAAAACAATCTTTATAGTTAAATACCTTTTTTATCATATTATAATCCATATTATTAGATATCATTTTCATAATGATCCATATTTTATTTTTATTATCTTCACTATCTTTTATATATTTTTTCACATATTCTGTATATTTATATTCATCTTTATATTTTAATTTTGTATCAATTGTATTTCCTACTATACTTATAATAAATGCATCTTGTGCATGATGATAATCATTAACATTTCTATTTTTGTACATTTCAAATTCTTTTCTAAAACTACTTGTTAATTCTGCTCTTATTGCAAAAATATTAGTATTAGGATATTGTTTTGTTAACAAGTTTGTTATATTCTTTATACTTTGTCTTGTTTCAACAAGTTGTCTTGAAATAAATTTTACTTTATCACTATCTGATTCAAATAATTTTCTTCTTATTAAATTATAGTATTTTTTATCATCTATTAATCCACTTTTATGTAATTGTTTCCACCACATTTCTTGGCTATTAATTATTTTATCATCTAATAATAAACTTCCGCTTTTTCTTTGATTTTCTTCTTTTTTTACTAATACTTTATTTGATAAACTATCATCTTTAATATAATTTTGTGGCAAAATATGGTCAACTTCATATAAATACAAAGTATCTATATTTAAAGGTTCTGAACTATACATACATCTTCCATTTTGAGTAAAATACAAATATAATCGTTCCGTGAATTCTTTATCACTCTGTTTAGATTTTAGCTCTTTATAAA
>CAKPRW010000101.1 GCA_934183045.1 uncultured Clostridia bacterium | reverse complement strand
TATATTTGCCGTATTTTGCCAACAACAAACTATAAGCCTTAAAAATAAAAACGGCTTAAAATCGATTCTCGTGCGTCACTTTTTTGAGCTATTTTTGCATTTTTTTATATACCTATATAAGCATATAAAAATTAGTCATTTTTTATCTAAAAACTCTCAAACCTAGAATTATCAATATTTTGCCCAAATACTAAACAACAAGTTATATGGCTTGAATATAAAAATGGCTCAAAATCGCTTCTCGTAAGCCGTTATTTTAGACTTTTTAGAAATTACTTTAGTATCTGCAGATAATTATAAAGTAAGTTTAAATTATAATAATCAAATGCATATAAATTTAAAACCAAACATTAAAATTTGCAATTAACAAATGTTCGTTTTAAAAAATTCTATAAATTTAAAATCTTTAATTTGTAATTTTTTAAATTTTAAATATAATATTTTTTTATTTCATTTTTAAATTTAAAAATTTTCAATTATAAATCTGAAGCAAATTCTATTTTGGAAAAACTTTGCACAAAATTTTTCTATATATTTTTTATTTTTATATATATAAAATATTTATATTAAATATAAATCTACAACATAAAAAAATATAGCTATCTCCCCTACTCTACTTATTTTTATGGAAATTAATAATGATATATTTAATTCTACATTTTTCCATATTAACAAATGTTCGATTTTTGAAATTTATATAAAAATTTGCGGATAAAATTTATAAATTCATAATTTTACCTTTTGTTTATATTTGGAATATCTTGTAAATTCTTAAATACCCCCACTCTGCAAAACGCTTGCATCGTGGAGGCTTTTCGTCACTCTTTAATTTCACATTTGAAAGCATTTGTTCCTTCTTCTTTTATTGTGCAATACTTACTCAGCATATTTTTGAAATATTTGTAACATTTGTAAAACCAAGTTATATTTTTCAACGGATATGTAATTAAGAACTTATCCTTTTTTAGTTCAGAAGGACATCTCAAAACCGCACTAATATAAGTATTATGTTTTTTCACGTAAATTGAAATATCTTTGTTGGATAACTTCTCACAACATTCTAATACATCCGTTACTGCTAGTATTATAAGCTTATCTTCAGATTCGCCTAATTCTTCCCCTCTTAGTCTTTGTAGGCTCCGCTTTTTCAAAACTTCTTGATATTTTTTATTAAGAGTTTCTTCCACTGTTGATTCCATGTTAATTCCTCCTTTTATTCTGAGTGACTTTATCCTACTACATAACAATTTTATTTTATCACATTTTACATAAAATCACAAGTCTAAAACAAAAGAAAATTACTATTCATCTTTCAAATAATTTACTATTTTCATTAATTATGTCTGGTTTAAATTCTTTTTTCTATAAATTCAACCAAGTCATTGCAATCCATTTTTTTACAATCATGGGAGATAATGAGTCACAAATAGCTCACTATCTCCCATTCGGTTATCTTATGCGGTTTGCAAAATGATCTGCACGAATTCTTCTCGTACTGCTTCATACTGTTCTTTTTCCTTTTTTTCATCTTGGAAATATCGGGAAGTGATTCAAATAGTTCCTTTACAGCACCTTTCCGAATGCTTTCCAACATAATGGTTGGAGAACAATCTCCGCAAACATAAGAGGTAACGGCGACATCAAGGACTCTATCAACACCATATTCATCAATAACTTTCTCGAATTCCTCCAATTCAGCCAAAGTATAGATGCTTTTTCCGTAGTAATGCCACCAGTGTATAAGTAACCCTTTTTCAATAGCCATATTAACGGCTCCTTTCTTTTTGCAGTTGCAAAATGTTGCTGATTATTAAGTGTTGTCTATCCGTGAATACCTCCATAGCACGATTCTTAGAAAGAATTTGGAGTTAATCCATACACGTATTATAGCACTTTTCATGTATTTTTTCAAATATTTCCAAAATTTTTCGCAAGTCCGAACTTTTTTCTAAAATTATTTTAAATTCTAAATTTGCTTTCTATTATTTTTTTTATTTCATTAAATTTGTTTTTATTATAATTTTAAAATTATCAATAATCTTTTTATAGATTTAGCTTTCCAAAATTAAATTTCTCCTTGGATTAGATTAAAATCTTTTATTATTTTTATTATACTATAATAATCATCTGGTTCAACTTTTTTTGAAATAATCCCCATTGAATTACCTGTTTCAATATTATTTTTATTATCATCTATAAAAATGCTTTCATTTGGTATTAAGTTGTATCTTTCTAATAAAACATTATATATTGCTTTATATGGTTTTATTTTATGTTCTTGATAAGATAGCACATATCCATCTACCAAATCAAATAAGCCGCTCTTATTAACAAATTCAAATGTATATGGATTTATATTTGATAATAAATATATTTTATAATTATTATCTTTTAATTTTTGTATTAGATTTAATACTTTTGTATTTACTTTTGCAAAATCATTATAATTTTTCCAAAAGTCAACTATTAATTTATCATTACAATGATTAGTTCTATCCTTTACAATTTCTATAGCATCTTCTCTTGATATATAACCTGTATCAATTAAAGCATTTCTTAACCATTCTGGAGAGTTTATTATGTTTTTTAAAATAAATTCTTGTTCCACCTTATTGCTCGTGAATTTTTGTAAAACTTCTTTAATATTAAAGTTTAAAATTACATTTCCGATATCAAATATTATATTTTTAATCATATTCATTTCTCCTATATTTTTTTGAATTTATTTACCAATGTATTTTATCTTTGCTAACTTGGGCGGGTAATTAATCAATTTGCCTCTTAATCAGTATCAAAACCACATAAATAAATTTTATGCTGATTTTTTAGAATTCATATTCTTTTATTTCGCAATTTTTTAATCCCCTATCCAAGAACAAACCATCTTTTATACCTTCGAAATATCCATTAAATGCTTTTGAAACTCCACTATGCGCTACTATCAGAACGCTTTTATAATCTTTTATTTTTAATTCTTCCAAAAAATCGTATATTCTTTTGAAAAACTTTTGTATATTTTCACTTGTTCCATACTGTATTTCTGTATAATAATTCCAGTATTCATTTCTATTTGTTACATCTAAAGATTGTCCAGATAAACTACCTGGATTTCTTTCTTCTAATCTATTATCAGTGATTATTTCTTTTTCTTTAACATTTATAATTTTAGCTGTATGCTTTGCTCTAATTAAAGGAGAACAAATTATAATATCA
>CAKPRW010000100.1 GCA_934183045.1 uncultured Clostridia bacterium | reverse complement strand
TTAGAGATGTTAATATTTTTGATGATACATTATCAGCTTTAGACACAAAAACAGAAAGAAAAATAATTAATACATTAATAAATAAAATTTCAAATAATACTTTAATAGTAATATCTAATAAAATATCTAATGTAAAACAATTAGATAAAATATATATATTATTAAATGGGACTATACAAGATTGTGGTACACATGAAGAATTATTACAGAGAAATGAGTTCTATAAGGAATTAGAGTATCTTGAAAGAAAGGAAGAAGCAGATGAATTATATTCTAAAGAAGAATTTTAAAATGCTTATCTTAGTTGGAATTTCTATAATTATAGCTAATATTCTAAGTGCCTCACATCCCTTAATTATGAAAAGCATATTAGATATTGATATATCATCAAAAGAAGCTTTAACAAAATTATTTCTGGCATATTTTGTAGTACATACTATTTTAATAATAGCTAAAAACACAAGAAACAATATTATTAATAAAACAATGTGTAAAATACTAAAAGATTTAAGAGAAACATTATTTAATCATATTTTAAAATGGGACATGTCAACATATCAACGATATAATTCTTCAGAAATTTATACAAGATTAACAGCAGACGTAGATAATGTATCTTCTTTATTTTTAGGAACTATACAAATAGTATTAAATGATATTATATATATTGTAACAATGGTAGTTTTTATGTTTTTTGCAGATACAAAATTAGCATTAATTGGTAGTTGTGCAATTGCATTAAATGCGGTAGTTTCTTATATATTTAAACGACAGGTGGCTAATTGTAATAAAATAATTTTAGATAAAAGAGATAAAGAAAACAAACAATTTTCTGAAATGTACAATAAAAATAAATTAACATTCTTATATGGATTGCAGAAAGAAAACAGAGATGAAATATGGCAAACATTAGATGAAGAATTAATTTATAGGAAAAGATGGATTTTTAGTGAAAACTTTATCTACCCACTAGCAATTACAATACAAGCAATTGCTATCTATTTGATCCTAATTTATGTATTTCAGATTAATATGACAATTTCGTTAGGAAGCATATATCTTGTAATAAATTACATACAAAATTGTAGATCTCCGTTAAATGAAATATTTACACAATTAGAAGAAATACAATCTTCAAGTATGTCATTAAAAAGAATTGAAAAATTATTAAAAGAGCAAGGAAAAGAAAATATAGAAACAGGGGAAATAGTTGAAGATTTAAAAGGTGATATTGAATTTGAAAATGTTTGTATGCAATATGGAAAAAATAAAGTATTGCATAATATATCATTTGTAATAAAAGAAGGTAATAAAGTAACAATTGCAGGGAAAACAGGAGTAGGAAAAACAACGCTTGCAAATATACTAATGAGATTATACCCTATACAAAGTGGAAGAATATTGATTGGAGGAAAAGATACTAAAAAAATAAGAATAAAAGACATAAGAAAAAATATATCTTATATTTCACAAACTCCATATATACTAAGTGATACATTGAAGAATAATATAACATTAGGAGACGAAACAATTAAAGATGATCATATAAGAGAAGTTGCAAAAATGATAGGATTTGAAAAAGTTTTAAATAAATTTCCAAATGGCTTAGAAGAAAAAATCGAAAAAGAAAAATTATCCTATGGTCAACTTCAAATGATAGCTTTCTTAAGAGCTATCTTGCATAAAGCAAATATATATATATTTGATGAACCGACTTCAAATATAGATTTAAAGACAGAAGATAGAATTCAAAAATTAATTGATAAGATAACAGAAGAAAGTACAGTGATTATAATTGCACATAGAAAATCTACTATTGAAAATTCTGATAAAATTATTTATTTAAAAGATGGAATGGTAGATATGATAGTAAATAAAGAAGCAGTGGTATAATATAAAGGATATAAATAAATATATATATATATATATATTTATATGAATAAGGTTAAAAAAATGCTCTAACTTTAAGTTAGAGCATTTAAAAAATTAATCATAATGATATCTATTATATATTTACATTTAATTATTTGTAAGCTTATTTAACAACCATTTACCTTCAATAGATAAATCTTCTAAAGACCAATCATAAACTTTATTAGTAGAATTAGAAAGTAATGCAGAACTTTCATTCTTATTTGATAGATTCCAACATATCCAGCTTATATTATTAGTATTTAAAAAATCTATCCATTTATTTGCTTCAGATTCATCAACAGATCCATTTCCAGAAGCATCACAAATACCAAATTCTGAAACAAATAAAGGTAATCCAGCATCAATAGCTTTTTGAGCTTTATTTCTTAGGTCAGCTTTATGTGTGGCAGCATAAAAATGTAATGTGTACATTATATTTTCGTAACCATTAATTGGATCATTTGCCACAACATCAACATCTTGACTCCATGTAGGAGTTCCACATAAAATAATTGAATCATTATCAATATTTCTAATCTCTTTGATAATGCTTTCAGCATAAGGTTTTATATCTCTAGACCATTTAACATCACCATTTGGTTCATTACAAATTTCATATAATATATTATCATTGTCTTTATATAGGCTAGCCATTTCTTTAAAAAATGCAGTTGCTTGAGATTTATATGTATTAGGATTTCCATCACTTAAAATATGCCAATCAATAATTACATATAGACCCAATTCAGTGGCATAGTTTACACCTTCCTTAACTTTTTCATGCATTGCTGTGGTATATCCACTATTTGGGTCTGAATATAATGCAATTCTAATTGTATTAACTTTCCAGTCATCTCTTAAAGTTAAAAAAGTTTGTTTATTAATATATTCAGGAAACCAAGCAATACCATGAGTACTTACACCTTTTAATTGAAAAATATCTCCATTTTTATCAATAATATTAGATCCCTTAACAGATAATTGACCATGTAATTCTACAGGAGTCATATTGTTAGAATCTTTATTTTGATTAGTAACGGTATTAGTGTCATTTGAGATAGTATTTTCAGAGCTAATAACATTTGAATTTTCATTTTGAATATTATCATTAATATTTGATTTTATACTATGTTCTTTTACTTTGTAAAAATAAAACAATAATATAAAAATTAGTAGAATAACTAATACGAGAAAAGTATTTTTTACAACTTTCATAAAATCACCCCTTAAAAATTTATTATATTGTAACATTTAGAAAATAAAATGTCCATATGAATAAATTTTATTATAATAAAAAACCATAAAAGCTAGAAATATAAAGGTTTTTGAAATATAATAAATAAAAATTTAAAAAAATTTAAAAAATGTATTGACAACTAATAAAAAAATTAGTATAATAAATTTCGTCGAGAGACAAATACCAAAAAGGTCGCTTAGCTCAGCTGGGAGAGCATCTGCCTTACAAGCAGGGGGTCACAGGTTCGAGCCCTGTAGCGACCACCATTCTTTAATGGCCCGGTAGTTCAGTTGGTTAGAACGCTAGCC
>CAKPRW010000099.1 GCA_934183045.1 uncultured Clostridia bacterium | reverse complement strand
AGTTATGCCTTGGTTAGATATATAGCTTCAAGACCATTTACAAAAACAGTATCAAGTAGTATAGACACAAAATCAAATGAAAATATACTAAAAAATATAATAGAAAGAATAAAAGAATTTTTCTATAGTTAATACAATTGATAATTACAGGTAACTTATAAAACTCAATATATTTATAGAAAAATAAAAGGTATTAATTTTTATAATATAAAAAATTTAAGGGAGGAAAAAAACAAAATGATGGAATATGATGATAACAATATAACAATGATGGATGGAACAGCAACTATAAAAGTAATTGGCGTTGGAGGAGCAGGTAATAACGCAGTAAATAGAATGATTGAGTCTGGAATAAAAGGAGTAGACTTTATTGCGGTAAATACAGATAGACAAGCTTTACAACAATCAAAAGCTAATACAAAAATCCAAATAGGAGAGAAAATAACAAGAGGACTAGGTGCTGGAGCAAATCCTGACATTGGAGCTCAATCAGCAGAAGAAAGCAAATCAGAAGTTGCTGAAATTTTAAGAGGAGCAGATATGGTATTTGTTACTGCCGGAATGGGTGGAGGAACAGGTACAGGAGCTGCACCAATAGTTGCTTCAATAGCAAAAGAAATGGGAATATTAACAATAGGAGTTGTTACAAAACCATTTACATTTGAAGGTAAAAAAAGACTTTCACAAGCTGAACGTGGTATCGAAAGTTTAAAAGGAAAAGTAGATACATTAGTAGTAATACCAAATGATAAATTATTACAAATTATTGATAGAAAAACATCAATAAATGAAGCATTTAGAATGGCTGATGACGTTTTAAGACAAGGTGTACAAGGAATATCAGATCTAATTGCTGTTACAGGAACAGTTAACTTAGACTTTGCTGATGTTAAGACAATAATGAAAGATACTGGAATGGCTCACATGGGAATTGGTAGAGCATCTGGAGAAAATAGAGCAGAAGATGCTGCAAAACAAGCAGTACAAAGTCCATTACTAGAAACTTCAATAGAAGGTGCTAGAGGTGTAATTATAAACATAACTGGTGGTGAAGATTTAGGATTACATGAAGTAAATACTGCTGCAGAATTAGTTCAACGCAGTGTAGATCCTGAAGCTAATATCATTTTTGGTACTGTTACAGACCCAGAAATGAAAGATGAAATTCAAATTACAGTCATCGCTACAGGATTTGAAAAACCAGAATCTCGTACAGCATCAACAGTAGATAGCTTTATTGGAAAATCATCTTGGGAGAAAAAGTCAAGCTCAATTCCAGCATCAGATGTAAATTCTTCACAAGGAGATTTGGATATACCAGCATTCTTACGTAAAAACAAAAATAAAAATATATAGAATTAAGAACCAACACATTTGTGAAAGTTACAAATGTAAATGGTTCTTTTTTAGACTCTATGTCAATAGTTGGGGTGGAAAACTTTAAAAGTTTTCTGCCTCAGCTTTTTTAGTACAATTTAATGTTTAAACTAAAAAATACCTAAAAATATGTAATTATTTGCTCAGTTAATAAACCAATCAAAACAATTGGTAAAAAATGTTAATCTAATACAATTAATTAATTTAATAACAAAATTCTTGCTTTAAAGTTATCAAATTTGGTCATGCCAAAAGTTACACGTTTTAAAGCTTTTATTTTATTGTTTGTTCCCTCAATTGGTCCATTAGAATATGGAACTTCTAAAGAATTCTTAATTTCATAAGCCCAATGTTGATATGTTTTAGCACATTCGACCAATTGAGGAACAGAAGATTCAAGATTTCTTTTAACCCATTCAACAAATTGATTCTTTTTAGTTTCAGAAGATTCAGTAGAATGAATAATGTCTAATAAGCATTCTTTTTCTCTATAGGCAATACGAAGATTTTCAGAATAATTTATAAGCATATTTTCAAGTTCATCATAACGATTTTCTTTTATTTTGCATCTTCTAGAAAGTAAGAGATGTCTAGAATGTTTAAAGTATTTTCTTTCAGATTTAGGTAAATTGTTTTGAACCTCAATTCTTATTTTATCTAAAGCGTTACAAGCATATCTAGCCCAGTGAAAATGATCAGCAACTACCTTAGCTTTACGAAAGTATGTCATACCAATATCTTTATAAGATTCCCATAAATCAGTAACTAAATATTTTACATTATCAAGTTGTTCTATAGGAAATTTTTTAAAATAATCACAAAGAAAATGTTTGTGTCTACATTCAAGAATATCGATTATTTTATGAGTTTCACCATCTAATAAGGCTACCTGATATTTATATTTGCCAGAGTTTCCCTTAAATTCATCAATACAAAGGACACGAGGTAAAGTAGAATTAGTCACAGAAAGATAAGGTAGCATTTTAGAGATAAATCCAGCATCAATATTAAGGTTTTTAGCAATAGTAGAAGCAGCAATATTATTTTTTAATTGGTCAACAATATAATAAACTAACCTTTTAGATTTTCTCTTATATTTAGCTATAAAGTCATTTTTAGGGTAAAAAGATTTACCACAATTTTTACATTCATACCTAGTCTTTTTTAGAAATATAGTAGTAGGTTTGAACTGAATAGGAATGTCCTTAATTTTTTGAGTATAATGGTCATGAATCTTAGAAGTAGAACAACCACAGCAAGGACAAACCTGTTCTGAGATAGGTAATTCAGCATAAACCTCAACATAGTTTTTAGAATTTTTAACTTTTTTTATAATTAACTCTTTTAAATTTAATAAATTTTTGATACAATTACTTAACACTTATCAATACCCCCTTTAATGTTTTGTAGCAATTACATTATATCAGGTATTTTGATAAGTGTGTTTATTTTATTAAAAATAATAAAAAATGTTGAAGTGTTTTTTATACCACCCCAACATTTATTATAGAACCTGAATAATAAAAGGTAAGGTTTTTTAGCCCAAAAAAATAAAAAAATATTGCAAAAAATAAGTGGTATGATATAATAGAAACGAAAACCAAAAGATGAGGAGAAAAATAATGAAAGATTTTTGGGCGGAAGAGCTACAGAATCGAAAAAAAAATAGAGTCTTAAAAATTAAAATATTAGTAATAATAGCACTATTAATAATTGGAATAGGAATTTGCATATGTGAATACTATATAAATCTGAATTTTAGAAAATGGTGTGACGAAAATGTTTTAAGAAAAGAAATATTACAAGGAAATACTAAAAGTATAGAATTAGAAGGAGATGACAATACAAAAGTATTTTCATATGAAAAATACATATGTGTATTTAGAAAAAAAACATTAGAGTTTTATAATAAAATAGGAACTCAAACAGATAAAATGGAATTAGATATAAATGAAGCAGTTTCAACAACAGCTGGAAGATATATGGCAATATGTGAAGAAAATGGACAAAAATTCTATTTGATATGTGGAAAAGAAAAATTATTCGAAAGAGAAATAGAAGGAAATATAACACAGATAAAAGTAAGTAGAGGTGGTTATGTAGCGATAGTTGTATCAAATACAAGTTATAAATCAATTGTAGATGTGTTTGATAAAAATGGAAAAGAAATATTTAAAACTAATTTAGTATCATCAAGAGTAGCTGATATAGGCATATCTCAAGATAGTAAATTTTTAGCAATTGCAGAAGTAGATTTATCAGGAATTCTTATTCAATCAAAAAT
>CAKPRW010000098.1 GCA_934183045.1 uncultured Clostridia bacterium | reverse complement strand
ATATAATGATGTTATTGTTGTATGTTCTGAATCTGCTGTTGTTGAATAACTTTGCATATGCATATTTGTAAATTCTATATTTTCTGTTAAAAATTTATTTAAGTTAGGAGTTATTTGTGTTCCATTAATTTCTTTATATAAAACAAATTCTTGCACAGATTCTAGCTGAACAATTACAATATTCTTTCCTTTTAATGCTCCTTTTAAATTGTAACTCGGCTCTCCATAATCTTTTTTATATTCATCTTTTAATTCTTCATAGTCTTTTATCATATCATTATAGTTTTTATATTTAGTTTGACTTTTTATATTTATAGCACTTTCAATATCATATATATGATATCCAAATATAGTAGCTTCTCTCATTTGCATATCTTTGTTATATGATTTTTGTTTACCTTTTTCCACATATTGTGAACCTATAATCACAAAAATAATTATCCCTATTATTCCTGATATACATTTTACTATTAGTTCTTTTTTAGTTTTATTATCTTTTTTGTATATTTTTATTATTCTAAATAAAAATAACAATAATATAACCACAACATCTAAAAAGTATAAAATTTGTTTTGCTTCAATTACCATTGGTAAAGTACTCATAATTTCTTCACCATATTGAAGATTTGTAATTTGAGCTACTGATAAGAAACTATTTGAATACGTATAATAGACATTATCAAAAAATAATACTGTACTTATTATTATATTCACTACAATAGTTACTATTGTTCTCCCTCTATTTGGCATAGTACATATAATGCATATTAATGCTATAATAAAACTAGCAGTCCCTATTATTGTATCAGTACCTATTTCTTCATTTATTGCTATTGTATTATTATAAAATAATATAGTTTTTAATAGCATTAAAATTCCTATAAAGATCACAAAATAAATTGAATTAATACATTTATTCATACCTTCTTTTATTTTTTGCATTGCTTCATTTTTTGCCATATTTATTCTCCTTACTTTATATTTTGTTCTATAAAGTTACTTATTATATCTAACATTTTTTTATTATCTTGTTTATATTTCTTTGGTACAAAGTTTCTTAATTCTTTAATTGCTTTTTCCAACTCACTTACATCATTTATTCCTAATATATAACCTTTTTGATTAAATAATTTTACTATTTCTTCTTGATGATTATTTACATGTTCTTCATATTCGTGTTTTCTTGGAATTGCAATTACTTTTTTGCCTTTCTTTATTGATGAAATAATTGATCCTACTCCTCCATGAGTAATAATATAATCGGCTTTTTCCTGATACTTTTCTAATTCATCTTTAGGCAATAAATCTAATATTTCCATATTTGCAGTTTCATATTTAGTATAACCTGCTTGTACTATTACTTTTTCATTTACTATATTTTTATCTATTAATTTATCTATTTCTTCTAACAATCTATAAAAACTATTATTTTGAGTTCCTAATAATACTAATACCATTAATAAATTGATCCTCCATATACAGCTTTTGGATATATCTTTAACATTTCTTCCCATTGTACTATAAATAAGTCTGCAATAGGATATATTAACCTTCCAGTCGCCGTTTTTTTATTTGTATTTGCAAATGTTTCTATATATATTATTTTACTTCCAAAAATTTTCCCTATAATACACATTGGACCAGCTGTATGCGTTCCTGTTGTTATTATTATTTTGGGTTTTAGTTTAAAATAATAGTATATAGTTTTTATGCAAAGATAAAAATATTTGAATATATATGAAAATATTTTTGCTCTTGTTCCATATGGTAAAAAGTATAATTTGTCACCATATTTTTCTTTTAATGATATATTTGATTTATCTTTTTCTGTTATAATGTTATATTCATATTTTTCAAACAATGGAGCAAGTTGTAATAGTTCATCTAAATGTCCCCCTGTGCTTGATATAAATAATACTTTTTTCTTCATTATTACACCTTTTTTCTTTTAAATATACATGCTTATTATATCTTTTTTAGGCTTATATGTCTAGTAAAATATGCTTTTATTTTGCCTATAATATAATTAAAAGAAGAATTAAACTTTTTATCGCTTAATTCTTCTTTTTTATCAGCTTATATTTTTGTCTTATAGAATGAGATTTATTATTTCCATGTAGCTGTAAGTGTTAAGGTCGAGGTAGCTGTACCAACTGCATATCCATAGAAACCTGTATTTATTGCTCCTGCTGCACTTATTGATCCACCGTATCCATTGAAAGTATATCCGGTCTTTGTTGGTACTGATACTACACCGTCTTTACTTGCCGCCAACATATTGGTACATCCTGCATCTTTATATATAGCTTTTTTACTTGCAACATATAAAGTAGTATCTCCTCCTGTTCCACCATTTTTATCTAATATAATTTTATGTGTATACCATTCTGCTGACAGTGATATATCTGAATTAATACTACCTGTAACCATCGTTGAATAGAATCCTTGCAATATCATTCCTGTAGAAGTTATTGTACCACTACTATAGCTATTAAATGTAAATCCATCTCTTGTTGGCAATGTTACTTGTCCATCTGTACCTGAACCTAATAGGTTCGTACATCCCACATCACTATAAATTCCTTTTAATTTAACTACATATAAATAACTATATCCTCCTGTTCCATTTTTTTTATTTAACGAAATTTTAAATGAATACCACATCGCTGTAAAAGTTTGATCGCTGTTTATAGTTCCATTTATTGCAGCTGTATAAAATCCTGAGTTTATTGTTCCGTCGGCAGAAATTGTTGAATCTCCAATATATCCTCTAAATGTATATCCAGATCTTGTTGGAACTACAACTTGCCCTGCTTTACCATATGTAAATAATATGCTACAATCCATATCTTTATAAATACCCTTATTAGTACTATTATTTACATACATTTTTTCTGTACCACCGGTACCTCCTGCTTGATCTAGTGTTATTATGTAGTCATAATTTGCAGTTTTAATAGTTGTTACACTCATAGCATCTCCAACATTTCCAACATTATCTTTAACTTGTACTTTTATGTTATAAGTTGTTCCCTTTGTTAATCCAGTAAATTCATATGGTAAGCTTGTTGATTGGTAAGCAGTCCATGTAGTTCCTCCATCTTTACTAAATCTATATCCTGCGATTCCACTACTTGTATTATCACTATCACTTGAATCTATTCCATATCCATATATTGATATAGTTGTATTAGTTCTTATTACATTTGTTGGCCTGAAAGTTGGTTTTAACTTATCTATTATTGTTATTGTACCTGTTGCATAAGTTCCTGATGTTTGTCCTGTACTATCTACCAATCTAATATATACTTCTTGATTTCTTGTCAATATTATTCCAGCACTTGGATATGTTGTCCAGTCTGATACTTCTCCACTATTTCCTGTTTTTGAAGTTTTATACTGTAATGTATATCCAGTTATATCTTTATTTGATGTTACTGTTACTTTTACATCTTGATTAGTTTCTGTACTTGGTGAAAATGCGAACTTAACATCTGCAGATGCTACTGTTCCTGTTGACTTAGTCACACTAGCTTGAGTTGTATTTCCTGCATTATCCTTTGCTTCTACTTTTATTGTATAGCTTTGATTTTGTGTTAAATTACTATATGTATATGTTCCACTTGCTTGGTACGCTGTCCATGTACTTCCGTTATCTTTACTAAATCTATATCCTAATATT
>CAKPRW010000097.1 GCA_934183045.1 uncultured Clostridia bacterium | reverse complement strand
TCAATTGCCTCTTTAATGGTTTCTATATTGATTTTTGTTTCGTCATATTTTATTGTTGCTTTCTTTTCTTCTAAACTTACTTTTGCTGTTTCTACTCCCTCTAAATTGTTTAATACTTTCATCTCTTTATCTGTATATTCTTGATAAAGTAGTTCTTCATCTTGTTTATAATCATGTATTGTAATAATGTCTGATATTGTATGTTCCCAACCATCATTTGAAATAACTGGTCTAGTGTTATCCATTGATTTAGTTAAATAATACAAAGTAGTTGCAAAATTTTGCTCTTTTTCACATACACTAACTTCTGGTATCCCCCATGATTCATTGATTGGGACCCAAGTTATTATTGAAGGATGGTTATAATTTTGTTTAACAACTTTTATCCATTGATTTGTAAAATCTTGTAATGAGTTATCATCAAAATTATAACAATTTGCCATTTCTCCCCATACTAATACACCTTTAATATCGCACCAATATAAAAACCTTTCATCTTCCACTTTTTGATGTTTTCTGATTCCATTAAAACCTAATTCCAAAACACTTTCTATATCTTTAATTATACTATTTTCGCTTGGTGGTGTTAGGTGTGATTCTTTCCAATATCCTTGATCTAGTATTAACTTTAAATATAGTTCTTCATCATTTAAATATATTTTGTCTTTTTTTATTTCTATATTTCTTATTCCAAAGTAAGAACTTACATCATCCATTACTTCTTCTTTACAACATAATTTGTAATTAATATCATATAAGTTAGGTTTATCAGTTGACCACTTTTGTATGTCGTGTTCTATTTCTTCTTTTACTATATTTATCTCCATTTTTTCATAATTGTTATTTATTAATTCTTTTGTATTATTTAATATTTGTCCATTAAATGATATTTCTGTTTCGATATAATATTTTTGTTTTTCTATATCTTGTTCTGATAGATTGGTTTCTATTTCTAATAATACCTTATCTGTTCTTGGCGTAGCTTTTACTGATTTTATATATTTTTTTGATACCCACTCTAACCACACTGTTTTCCATATTCCTGTTGTTTGTATATACCAACATTTCCAACTTTCTTTTTTATATCTTTGTTTTCCTCTAGGTTGGTCTTTTGATAAAGAATCTTCTATTTTTATTGTAATATCATTTTCTCCTTCTATAACATGTTTTTCTATATCAAATGCGAATCTTGAATATGCTCCTATATTTTCTCCTATATAATTCCCATTAATCCATATTTTTGTTTTGTAATCACTTCCTTCAAAATTCAATATTATCTTTTTATTCTCTATTTGTTCTTTTTTTATATTGATTTTTTTGTTATACCAAACTATATAATGAATATTTTCATCTTCTATTCCACTTAATTTAGTTTCATATGTAAATGGTACAATGATTTTTTTATTCATTGGAAATTTTTTAAAATATTCTTTTGTTTCTCCTTCATTATTATCATCAAATGTAAAGTTCCATTCTCCATTAAGATTTTGCCATTCTTTTCTTACCAATTGTGGTCTTGGATAATCTTTTATATAACATTTCATTTTTTCTTTCTCCTACTATATACTTGTTTATGTTATGATTCTAGCATACAATTTTTAAAAAAGGAAGTGCTTTTCTAAACACTTCCTTTCTTAATTCTGTTAAGATATACATAAGTTTTTATTGTCTGTTAATAGTCTTTAATAAAACTATTATTTTATTATTTCAGTATGAAATAAATTTCATTCCGAATCTGTTTCGCTTACTGCAATTCCAGATTTTAAGCAAACTACAGGACGCATACTATAATTAGTCTTAGCACCATCATAAGCACTTATTCTTCCATCATAGCATACATAGAATATATTATCATCCGCGTCAGCTGCAGGTGAAGCAAGCCAATATCCATCTGGATAACTATAATCTATAAATTTAGTTTGTGGATAATATAATTTGTTTTCATAACCTTTTTTATTACTCATTATCTCTCTATATAAGTAATATGAATATCTTAAGTCAGCAGTTGTTCCTATATTATATCCTGGTTTTGCTGTATTTGTATTTGCATATCTGTATAGTTTTCCATCTACATCTTCATACAGATTATTCCAGCTATCCATCCACATTTCTATTGTTGGACTTCCTATTGCATATTCTGCATTTCCTGTTCCGTTTTCTTTATCTAAGTATTTTTTCCAGTTATTTGCATTTAGTAATGTTGATGCATATTTTGAATTTTGGATATCTTGTAATACATATTCTGCCGCTTTAAATCTAGTTAATACAGTTGAATCTACATTTTGTAATTCAGGTATGGAAGTCCAATATGCATTATATCCTGCTGCTGTCATCCCTGTTGCTGGATCTATTCTACCAGCATCTTCTGCCTTTACATAATCTCCTGTTATTAAAAATATATGTGTCCCGTCTGAATAAAATATTTTCCAATCACTTTGTCCATTCTCTGATGTAAAATCAACACTTTTTCCATAGTAAGTTTCTGGGTCTTCTGATACCATTTGTGCAGTTATCTTAGTTTGATTATCTTCTTTATCTAAATAATCTTCTATTTTTATTGTTTTTTCTTCATAGTATGTAACAGTGTTATTATCTTCTGCTACACTATATCCCAAATTTCTTAATTTCTCTGCTATAGCTCCCTTTAAATTTTTGTTATTTAATGCACTAGCATCACCTGTTGATTTTAATGTTCTATTATCTAAAACAGATAATTGTATTGTTTCTTCTGCTGTTTTTAATTGTGTTTGTTCTTTTGCATTATTTGCTTTTCCAAGAATTCCTGTTTCTCCTGTTAGCATTGATATGGTTACACCAGCTAGTATTAATAATACAATTATTGTTATTACTAATGCTATTAATGTAATCGCCTTGTTTGAAGTTGGACTTCGAAAATGGGATACTCTAATCTTTGATATTTTTCCTTTGTTTTCTAAAAGGTTACTTGTGTGTGTGTGTGTGTGTGTGTGTACAGCACCAACGTTTTGAGCTACTTTGTTCATTTAAATACATCTCCTTCTTTTGTTTTTTAGGCAAACGTATGTCTACCATTAAAATTTATTTTTTTATTTTATTTATATATCTTTTATAGATTTTATAATTTTAAATTTTCTTTTTTGTCTATTCTTATATCCTTTTTATAATTCAATTTCATCTAAATCGTTTGGAACATATACATTTCCCGAAAAATATTCTTTTGCTTCTTTCGTGAATAATGCTTTTCTCATTTCTATATTATTGTCAATACAATGCCATAGTAATAAATTTTTTATGTTTAAATTATTCATTACAACAGCAACATCTTTTACAGTTGAATGATTTTTTTCATGTGGCTTTACTCTTTCCTTATCTTCTTCTAAACACATTGCTTCATGTAATATCCAATCAAAATTTTTAATTCTTGAATATACATTTTTACTACAAGGAACATCTCCTAAAAACGCTAATGTTTTCCCGGAATTTAGTATTGTTTTAAATCCATATTGTGTGCATTCGATAGAATCCGTATTAATTGCCTCTACTTCATAATTTATAATATTATATTTTTTGCCATCCTCACAAAAATGATATTTTACTATTTCATTATATATATCTTTATGGTTTTTATGGAATGTTTCTTTAATAAAGATATCAATTATTTGTTTTATTTCTTCTGCACAATATATATTTAAATCACCATTGTAATTTTCTTTACTATATTGTTGTATAATATATCTTAAAAGTGGGATAATTCCCCATAAATGATCTATATGTTTATGAG
>CAKPRW010000096.1 GCA_934183045.1 uncultured Clostridia bacterium | reverse complement strand
AAGAAATTGGTTAGCAACAGAATTTAAAGGTGGAAGATATGAAGAAAGACTAAAAATGATTGAAGAAATAGAAAATAAAAACATGAAATAGGGGGCATATGTTATGTGGGGAGATATAGCGATAGCATTTTTACTAGCATTTATAGTAACATTTATGGCTACACCATATACCATTAAAATTGCAGAAAAAATTGGAGCAGTTGATATTCCAAAAGACAAAAGAAGAATGCACAAAAAAGCAATGCCAAAATTTGGAGGACCAGCAGTAATACTAGGTTTTCTAATATCTGTTATATATTTATTAATAGTAATGAGTATGGAACATTCTATAAATTTATTTGGAGAAGAAAAATATGCAATTAAATTATTAGGAATGTTATTAGGAATAATAGTAATATCAATAGTATGTGTTGTTGATGATATAAAGACTATTAAACCAATGACAAAATTATTAGGACAACTTATAGCGGCTATTATAGTTGTTGCATTTGGAGTAAGAATAGGAAATATATCTGTACCATTTTTAGATGTACCAGAAATGCATGAAGTATTTTCAATAATATTAACAATTTGTTGGATAGTAGGAGTTACAAATGCTGTTAACCTAATAGATGGATTAGATGGCCTATCTTCAGGAATATCAGTGATTTCAGCAATATCATTATTAATAATATTTGTATTGAATGGTTCGCCATTAATATCAATAGTACTTATAACAGCATTAGCTGGAGCGTTAGTAGGATTTTTGCCATTTAATTTTACACCTGCTAAAACATTTATAGGTGATACTGGTTCTAATTTTTTAGGATTTTCGTTATCAATAATATCAATATTAGGAGTAGCTAAAACTTATACAATGGCAGTAATAGTATTACCATTAATAGTTTTGGGATTACCTATATTTGACACATTATGGGCTATTATAAGAAGACTAATAAAAGGAAAATCAATAAAAGCCATATTTAAGGCTGACAAAGGACATTTGCATCACAGAATTGTAGGAAAAGGCTTTAGCCAAAAACAAGCAGTGTTAATTTTATATGGAATTAGTGCTACATTTGGTATATTTGCAGTTATACTATTAGATAGTGGAATATGGAAAGCTCTATCATTTTTATTAATGGTTATAGTTGCATTAGGTTTAGGATATAGAAATTTTCAAGAAGAAAAATCAGATACACAAATGTATGAATGTATAGAATGTAAATATATATATAATCCAAAGTTTGGAAACGAGAAAGCAGGAATAAAACCTGGAACATCATTTGAAGACTTACCAGAAGATTGGGAATGCCCTGTATGTGGAGAAGGAAAAGATATGTTTGAAATACATCAATAAAAAAGAGCTAAGGCTCTTTTTTATTATGCTGAAATCTACTTTTTAAACAATTCACACTATAGACATAATTAATATTTATAATATATAATAGTATAAAATATAGGAGTGAGAAAAATGATGGATAAAACTATATTAATAGTAGATGATGAATCAAGAATGAGAAAGTTAATAAGAGATTTTTTGGTAAAAGAAGGTTATAGCATATTAGAAGCGGGAGATGGAGAAGAAGCACTAAAAGTATATCAAGAAAATTCAAATAAAATTAATCTAATATTATTAGATGTAATGATGCCAAAACTAGATGGATGGTCTGTATTAAGACAAATAAGACAAGATTCAGATGTACCTATTATAATGTTGACTGCAAGAGGTGAAGAACAAGATGAGTTATTTGGATTTGAATTAGGTGTAGATGAGTATGTATCAAAACCATTTAGTCCTAAAATATTAGTTGCTAGAGTAGAGGCAATATTAAAAAGGACAAATCAGGTAAATAAAGAAATAAAAGAATATGCAGGTATAGAAATAGATAAAGAAGGTAGAACAGTAAAAGTAGATGGAAAACAAGTTGAATTAAGCTTAAGAGAATATGAGTTGCTTACATATTTAATAGATAATGAAAATATAGCTTTATCAAGAGATAAAATACTAAACAATGTATGGAATTATGATTATTATGGAGATTCAAGAACAATAGATAGCCATATAAAAAAGATAAGACACAAATTAGGGAAGAAAGGCAAATATATAAAGACAATGAGAGGAATAGGATATAAATTCGAAATAAAATAAAAGGAGAAGCAAAATGAAAAAAATAAAAGATGCCTTTAAATCAGTACGAATTAAATTATTTTTAACATTATCATTAGTAATACTATTAATCATCATATTTTTAATTGTAGTAAATAATGTGATATTTGGACAGTTTTATATATACAGCAAAACAAAGGCACTAAAATCTGTTTATCAAATAGTAAATGGGTATTACAATGACTCTAAACAGGAAGAAATAGAATTAGAACTAGAAAAAATTGCAATACAAAACAATTTTGATATACTAATCAAAAATGATCAAAATGTTAATATATATACTTCAAGTAAAGACTTTTTTTCTACATTAGGACAAATGAATGAAATGACTAATAGACTTAATGATAATGTAGGACAAATTATAGAACAAAATTCTAACTTTACTATAAAAAAACTAAAAGACAATAAAAATGGAGTTACTTATATTTTGTTGTCAGCAACATTAGATAATGGATATATTTTATATATAAGAATACCAGTTACATCAATACAAGAAAGTGTAAAAATATCAAATAAATTCTTATATTTAATGGCTGGATTTGCAATATTAATTGCAGCAGTTATAGTTTCATATGTTACTAGAAAATTTACAGACCCAATACTAGAATTAAATGATATTGCCAAAAAAATGGCAAAACTAGATTTTAGTCATAAATATAAAGTTACAAGTGCAGATGATGAAATAAATAACTTAGGTAAAAGTATAAATCTAATGTCAGAGAAATTAGAAAGAACTATAAAGCAATTAAGAAGTACCAATACTGAACTTGAAAAGGATATTGAAGAAAAATCAAAACTGGATGAAATGAGAAAAAGCTTTATTTCAGATGTATCACATGAGTTGAAAACTCCAATAGCTTTGATCCAAGGGTATAGTGAAGGTCTGCTAGAAAATGTAAATTCAGATGAAGAAAGTAGAAAATTTTATGCAGAAGTTATATTAGATGAAACAAATAAAATGGATAAATTAGTAAAGCAACTACTAGAATTAATGAAATTAGAGTACGGAAAAAGAGAATTTAATGATAATAAATTTAATATTGTAGAATTAGAAAAAGAAGTAATTAGGAAATCAACAGTAATGTTGGAAGAAAAACAAGTAGAAATAGAACTAGAATTATCAGAAGAAATAAATGTAATGGCAGATGATTTCTATATAGAACAAGTAATTAGTAATTACATAACAAATGCAATAAAAAATGTAAAACAAGTAAATGGAAAAAAATACATTAAAATAGAAAATCAAGTTAATGTAGAAAAGAATAAAGTACGTGTAAGTGTATTTAATACTGGAGATAATATTCCAGAAGAAGATTTAGATAGAATATGGAAAAGATTCTACAAAGTCGACGAATCAAGAAATAGACAAGATGGTGGAACTGGAATAGGATTGTCATTTGTAAAAGCAATAATGGAGAATTATCAAAATAGTTATGGAGTAATAAATAAAGAAGATGGTGTTGAGTTTTTCTTTGAATTAGAATTGATAGTATAGTGATATTAGATATAATTTAAGCGTAAAATGAAGTTCCTAAATTAGACGAAATTTTAAGGTAGATAAAAAATGTACTTAATCAATACAATTGAGATTTTTAAATATAGTACATAAACAATCTACCTTTTCTATTTTTCTAAATGTCGAATTTTGCGATGAAAAGTTCTTTACAAAAAGAAAAAAATGTATTATTATAATGCAAGAAATTAATTTCTATTTTCAGAATTATTTTATTCTTTTTAGTTTTTTCGAAAAAATTAGTTCTTATAAATTTCACAATTATAAAATTAAATAAAAGGAGATGATATATGTATATTTAGATTTTCTAATATTTATATAAATATAGTTAGTTTTTTTATTTCAATTATAATATTTATTGTAATATAC
>CAKPRW010000095.1 GCA_934183045.1 uncultured Clostridia bacterium | reverse complement strand
ATTATTTGTGGTTACAGTGATATAACATCATTAACAAATATAATTACTGAAAAAGCAAAATTTGTAACATTTAGTGCAACAAACTTTAAAACAATAGCAACAGATGAAACAGATTATAGCTACAAAGAAGCAATAAAGAGATTTGTGGATGGTAATTTAGAACTAGGAAAAGAAAAAAGTGGATATAAAACAATAAAAAAAGGAACAGCAGAAGGACAACTAATAGGGGGAAATTTGTCTCTTGTTAAAAATTTATCAAGTGGAAAATACTCAATAGATTTTACTAATAAAATTTTATTTATAGAAGAGCTAGGATTTGAAACAGATCCAGCTATGGCAAATAATAATTTATACTTTATGAAACAAAATGGAGTATTTGATAAAATAAAAGGGTTATGGATAGGAAATTATGAACATGAAAGTGGAATATCAATAGAAAAAATAGTGCTAGATGTTATTGGAGATGAATATAATTTTCCAATTGTAAAATCTAATAATTTTGGACATATTGAAACAAAAACTGTAATTCCTATTGGAACAAAAGCTAAAATAGATACAAATAAAGAAGAAAAGGTAGAATTAATTGAAGCTTGTGTAAAGTAAATGATGTTTAAATACTTTGCAGATAAAATGATTGTAGTAATAAAAGCATAAAGTTACTAAGTAAAGGAGTAAAAATGTTTGAAACATGGGAAGAATTGGAAGAATCAATAAAAGGGTGTAATAAATGTAAGCTATGCAAAACAAGACAAAATATAGTGTTTGGAGTAGGTAATAAAGAGGCAGATATAATGTTTATTGGCGAAGGACCAGGGGCAGACGAGGACAGGCTTGGAGAACCATTTGTTGGTAAGGCGGGAAAACTTATGAATTTGGCTTTTCAGGCACTAGGACTAAAAAGAGAAGAAGTATACATTGCTAATATTGTAAAATGTAGACCACCATCAAATAGAAATCCGGAGGATGATGAAGCAAATGCATGTTTAAACTATTTAAGAAATCAAGTTATGCTTGTAAAACCCAAAATAATTGTATTATTAGGAAGTGTGGCATTAAAAAATATTCTAGGAAAAGAATATGGAATTACAGCATCTAGAGGAAAATGGGTAGAAAAAAAGGGAATAAAATATATGCCAACATGGCATCCAGCGGCATTGCTAAGAGATGAAACAAAGAAAATAGATTTTATAAATGATCTTAAATTAGTATTGAAAGAGGATTTATAATTTTAAACTACTAGGTCATAACAATTGACGGCAATAAATAAGTATATTAAAATTAATATATAAATGAAATTATAAAGAGGGTAACTATAAATGGAAAAAATAAATGAAAAAGCTAACTATTGTTTAAATTGTAAAATAAAACCTTGCTCTTTAAAGGGTTGTCCATTAGGTAATAATATACCAGGTTTTATAGCACAAGTGAAAGAAGAAAATTATGATAAAGCATATAAGATATTATCAGAAACAACTGTGTTACCAGGAGTATGTGGAAAAATTTGTCCGCATAAAAAGCAATGTCAGGGTTCATGCGTAAGAGGAATAAAAGGGGAACCAGTTTTGATAGGAGATTTAGAAGCAACTGTATTTAAAGAGGCTATGAAAAATGGAGAATCTTTATTGAAATGTTGGAAAGATGAAATAGAGGAAAAAAAGCTAAGTAATAAGGATAAGAAAGTTGCTGTAGTAGGTGGCGGACCAGCTGGATTAACATGTAGTGCGTTTCTTGCAAAAGAAGGAATTAATGTTACTATTTATGAAAAATACGACTATCTTGGAGGGTTACTAATTCATGGGATCCCAGAGTTTAGATTATCTAAGGATGATGTTAAAAAAACAATATCAAATATTTTAGAATTAGGAATAGATGTTAAATATAATATGCAATTAGGAAAAAATATTACACTAAAGGAATTATCTGAACAATATGATGCAGTATTTTTAAGTATTGGTGCTAATGTTTCTTCAAAAATGGGAGTTACAGGTGAAGAATTAAAAGGAGTATTTGGTGGAAATGAGCTGTTAGAATATAATTTACATCCTAATTACGAAGGAAAAACTGTTGCCATTGTTGGTGGTGGAAATGTTGCTATGGATTGTGCAAGAACAATAAAAAGATTAGGAGCAAAAAATGTAAAAGTAATTTATAGAAGATCAAGAGAACAAATGCCAGCTGAAGAAAAAGAAATTGATGCTGCTATAAAAGAAGGAATAGAATTTTTATATCAAAATAATATAGTCAAAATATTAGGAAGTGATAAAGTAGAAAAAGTTGAACTAATAAAAACAGAATTAGTAAAAAAAGAAGGAGAAGATAGATTAGTGCCTATAAATATACAAGATAGTAATTATATGATGGATGTAGATTATGTAATAATGGCACTAGGATCAAGGACTGAAGATTATGTACAAGATCTAGGAATAAAATTAAATAAATGGGGAAATGTTAAAATTTCTGAGAACTATCAAACTTCAATTCCTAAAGTTTATGCAGGAGGAGATTTGGCAGGAGTAAAAAGTACAGTGGCATGGGCAGCAAATTCTGGAAGAGAAGCTGCAAAACAAATAGTAAATGATAAATAATAAAAAACACGGAAAATATTTTCCGTGTTTTTTATTATTTATCTGATATAGTTTCTTTTTGAGTAGAAGTACCAAAAATTAATTTCTTTAAAGCTTTAAAGAATGAAATAATTTTGTTTTCTTTTTTAGAAATAACTTTTAAAGCAGTTAAACTTTCATCATATCCATTTTCTAATGCGTTATATTTATTTTCTAATTCGTTCATTTTGTTTATATAATAATCATTAAAGAAAGTATATCCTTCTGCAAATCCTAGATAATCTTTGAAAGAATATAATTTTTTTCTATATTTTTCAAGTTCTTCTAAATTAGATATCATATTAAAACTATTATCAAAATAGCTAGAAATAATTAAGTTTTGAGTTCTCATAAAAGTTAATAATATCTCATGTTTTAGTTCATCAATTTTCTTTAACATTCCGTCAACTTTTTTATTTCTATCATCAATTTGAGCAATTTTATTATTTAGTTTTATAATATCCTCTTCGGCATACAAAATATCATCAATAGCATTTTGGATAGCCATAAAAGATTTTGGTGTAATAACATTGGAAAGTTTATTTTTAAAATTGTCATTGCTCTTTAAGGTACTTTCAAATAAAACATCTTCTCCAACAAGATAAGCTAATTGATTAACTAAGCAACATTCTATTGGATAATATGAAGGACTTATTGTCTCAAAGCTAATTCCAAAGTATTTTACATATTCTTTAGGAATTCCATTTATTTTTGACGACATAAGTTGTACAGCAGCTTCATTTAAACCTAAACCATATATTTTAAATTCTGTATAATCACAAAGTCCCATTCTTATAAGATAATTTTTTTTATCTTTAACTTCTTGAATATAATGTATGCATTCATGAATTGCAAATTCTTCGAGATCATTATTATCAATATGTTCATTAAAATAAATAGATGTATTTTTATAAAAATAATTAGCTTCTGCCATTCCGTTCAGGCATTTTTGCTTTATACATATTTAATCTAGATAGTCTAATAAATAAATCATTTTGACTAAAACCGTATTCAGGAAAAGTACCACATATTTTGTTTGATATATTCATAGCAATTGAATTTACTTTTAGTGTATCTAGTTTTTCTATAACTTCAATTCCATCCTTTTTTAAATCTGATTCTATACTCATTATAATTCTCCTTATACTAATTATAATTATTATACTATAAAAATAAATGGTATGTATTTCAACAGTATTAAATATTAATTACAATTTAGTTACAATAATAAACAAAATTTTAATGTTAGATTGTCGTTTTTTGTCGAGTGAATTTTCTTGACAATAACATTATATGTATATATAATACTAACACAATTAATTGTATAAAAATTATAAAAAGGAGGCGATAGTATGACAAATGAAGAAAAGAATGAATTTTTTCAAGAGATGCGAAATCAAATAGATGTATCTGTAAATTTAGCAGTAGATAAAGCAGTAAAAGAAGCAGTGGACAGAACAGTAAATAAAGCGGTAAAAGAAGCAGTAGATGAAACGGTAGATAAAGCAATGAACAAAGCAGTGAATAAATCTGTAAATGAAGCAGTAGACAGAGCAGTAAATAAGGCAATGGGTGAAACATTGGATGAAAGAATGAATCAAGCAATAGAAAAAGCAATAACCCCTTTAAGAGCAGACATAAGTGAATTAAAAGATAAAATTGTACCAAATATGCAGGAAGATATAAAAAATATCAGTAGAAGTGTTGCTGTTATAGAAGTAGAACAT
>CAKPRW010000094.1 GCA_934183045.1 uncultured Clostridia bacterium | reverse complement strand
AAAAGACGTAACAGCTGGAAATTCTGATCCAGTAGGAACAATATATTCAAAGGGTGGAACAGCAGATGATGATAATGCAAGTGGTAATTCTATAACATATAATTTGAATGGAGGAACAAATCCAGAAGATGCACCAACAAGTTATAAAAAGGGAGAAGTAATAGGATTTCCAACGCCAACTAAAGATGGAAGTGCGTTTGAAGGATGGTATCAAACTAGTGACTTCTCAGATGAAAAAGTGTTAAGAACAAATGATACAATGAGCGGAAGTATAACATTATATGCGAAGTGGGCAGAAGAAACAGATCCAAGTTATTTTGATTGGTCAACAACTGCAACACAAGCAACAATAAATGGATTTTCAAATTTAGGAAATGAAAAATATAATAGTGGAGAATTAACAAAATTAGTATTTCCTAAAAAATATCAAAATCTGGATGTAACAGCAATTAATAACTCAGCATTTTGGGAAAAAGATAAGTTAGTTGGAATTATAATGCCAAGTACAGTAACAGATGTAGGGTATAATGTATTTAAAAATTGTACAGGAATAGAAGAAATAACAGTACCAATATCATTAAGTTTAACTAAAGGAAGTAATGCTTCAGAAGCAGCCTTTGCAGGATGTACAAATATAAAGAAAATAAACTTTACAAAGGGAACACGAATAGGGGCAGATTATGGAGGATATTATGATAGAGCACCATGGTATATCTCAAAAGAAAATGATCTAGAAATAACGATGGAAGAAGGAATAACAAGAATAGGACATTATATGTTTGCTAATGTAACAGGGGTGAAAAAGTTAGAATTACCAACGACAATAACAAGTATTGGTTCAGATGCATTTAATAATTGTAGTAACTGGGAAACTAAAATAGATATGTCAAAATGGACAACAATAGGAAGTGCAGCGTTTAGTAATTGTTCAAAAATAACGGGAGAATTTAAATTATCAGATGAATTATCAGAATTAAGTGGTGGTACATTTAATAATTGTACAAACTTAACAGGAGAAGTAAAAATACCAAATAAAATAACTAAGATAGAAAGTAGTACATTTAGCAATTGTAAAGGTATAAATAAAGTAATAATTCCAGACACGGTAACGGATATGGATAGTATAGCTTTTGAAGATTGTACAGGAATAGAAGAATTAACAGTACCAATATCATTAAGCTTAAATAAAGGATATAATGCTTCAGAAGCAGCCTTTGCAAGATGTACAAATATAAAGAAAATAAACTTTACAAAAGGAACAGGAATAGGGGCAGATTATGGAGGATATTATGATAGAACACCATGGTATATTTCAAAAGAAAATGACTTAGAAATAACAATGGAAGAAGGGATAACAAGAATAGGACATTATATGTTTGCCAATGTAACAGGGTTGAAAAAGTTAGAATTACCAACGACAATAACAAGTATTGGTTCAGATGCATTTAATAATTGTAGTAACTGGGAAACTAAAATAGATATGTCAAAATGGACAACAATAGGAAGTGCAGCGTTTAGTAATTGTTCAAAAATAACGGGAGAATTTAAATTATCAGATGAATTATCAGAATTAAGTGGTGGTACATTTAATAATTGTACAAACTTAACAGGAGAAGTAAAAATACCAAATAAAATAACTAAGATAGAAAGTAGTACATTTAGCAATTGTAAAGGTATAAATAAAGTAATAATTCCAGACACGGTAACGGATATGGATAGTATAGCTTTTGAAGATTGTACAGGAATAGAAGAATTAACAGTACCAATATCATTAAGCTTAAATAAAGGATATAATGCTTCAGAAGCAGCCTTTGCAAGATGTACAAATATAAAGAAAATAAACTTTACAAAAGGAACAGGAATAGGGGCAGATTATGGAGGATATTATGATAGAACACCATGGTATATTTCAAAAGAAAATGACTTAGAAATAACAATGGAAGAAGGAATAACAAGAATTGGGTATTATATGTTCTCTAACATAACAGGTCTAAAGAAAATAGATCTACCATCAACATTAGCAACAATTCGTTCATATGCTTTTTATGGTATATCAGCAACAATTAATTATAATGGAACTGAGGAAATGTGGAATTCAATTGATATAGATAGTGATAACCCATCTTTAACAAATATAAATTTTAAAAATAATTAAAAAACAATGAACCTAAAATATTGATATTTGATATTTTAGGTTTATTTTATATATAAGCATTATATATCTTACAAATTCTTGAAAAACAACTTGCTTTGTGATATAAACTAGTAAAGGAGAAACGAATGGATATCACAGGACAAATAGTTGAAATAAGATATAAAAATGACACAAATGGTTATACAATAGCAGAATTCGAAACAGAAGAAGAAGTTACAACAGTGGTAGGATATTTACCATTTATCAATTCTGGAGATACATTAAAATTGATAGGTAAGTTTGTCGAACATAAGGAATATGGAAGACAATTTAAAATAGATACATTTGAAAAGATGATGCCAACAACAACAGCGGCATTACAAAGATATCTAGCAAATGGAAATATTAAAGGTATAGGAGAAGCTATTTCTAAAAGAATAGTGGATAAATTTGGAGAAGAGACAATACATGTATTAAAATATGAACCTTTAAAATTGGCACTAGTAAGAGGAATTTCAGAAAATAAAGCAAAAGAAATATCTGAGAGTTTTATAGAAAATTGGGAAGTATGGCAAATAGTTGGATTTTTAGAAAGATTTGGAATAGGTGCAGAACATGCTAAAAAGGTATTTGAATTATATGGAGTAAACGCAATAGAAGAAATAGAAGCAAATCCATATATTTTAATAGATTTGACAAGAGGAATAGATTTTAAACAAATAGACCAAATGGCTTTAAAAATTGGAATAAGTTATGATAATGATAAAAGAATAACAAGTGGAATTAAATATGCGTTAATAAGAAGTACTTACAATGGACATAGTTGTGTTTTAAAAGATAATCTAATTGAATATGTAATTGAACTATTAGAAGTATCAAAAGAAAACGTTGAAGATGGACTAATAAATTTAAGAGTAAAAAATGAGATAGTAATAGAAGAAAGAGAAAAAAGTGAGTATATATATTTGCAATCTTTTTTTGAAACAGAAGAAGAAATAGCAATAAGAATAAAGAGATTACAACAATGTAAAAATGTTAAAAAATTAAAAGATATCAAAAAAGAACTTAAAAAAATTGAAAAAAATTCGGAAATAGAATTATCTGAAAAACAAAAACAAGCTATAGAACTAATAAATCAAAACAATGTAACTATAATAACAGGTGGACCTGGTACTGGAAAGACTACAATAATAAAAAGTATAATAGAGATATATGAAGGAAATGGTAAAAAGGTAGTTTTGTGTGCTCCAACTGGAAGAGCAGCAAAAAGAATGACAGAAGCAACTGGAAAAGAAGCATCAACTCTTCATAGATTGCTAGAAATAGGAAAGATAGATGAAGATAGTTTATATAAAAACAATACAGATTACGAAGGAGCTCCAATTGATGGGGATGTAATCATTGTAGATGAAATGTCTATGGTAGATATGTTTTTAATAAATTATTTGCTAAAATGCATATATAAAGGAACTAAACTAATATTAGTAGGAGACGAAGACCAATTGGCTTCAGTTGGTCCAGGAGCTGTGTTAAAAGATCTAATACATTCAGAAGAAGTAGTTACAATTCATTTAGACAAAATATTTAGACAAGCAGCGAAAAGTAAAATAATATTAAATGCACATAGAGTAAACACAGGAGAATTGTTCCTTAGTAAAGAAGATTGTGAAGAAAAACTACAAGAAGATTTCTTTTTTATAAAACAAAATTCACAAGAAAAGATAGTTTCAGAAATAGTATCTTTATGTACAGGTAGATTAAAAAAATTTGGTAATTATGACTTTTTTGATAACATACAAGTGTTAACACCTACGAAAAAGGGGATAACTGGAACAAAAGAACTAAACAAAGTATTACAAGAAAAACTAAATCCAGGTAGTGACAAAACACAAGAAAAATCAAGTAGAGGTGTTATATTTAGAGTACATGATAGAGTTATGCAAATAAAAAATAATTATGATATAGATTGGCAAAAGAACTTTTATGGAAGTAAAGAATGGGGCAGAGGAGTATTTAACGGAGAAATAGGAACAATAGAAAAAATAGATGAAATAAATAAACAAATAGAAATAAAATTTGATGATGAAAAAGTAGCTCTATATGACTTTCAAGATCTAGATCAAATAGAACATAGTTATAGTATTACAATTCATAAAGCACAACGGAAGTGAATTTGATGTAGTTATAATGGCAATACC
>CAKPRW010000093.1 GCA_934183045.1 uncultured Clostridia bacterium | reverse complement strand
TTAAAATCTATTATTCTATATTTTTGTCTGTTTCCTCCACCTTGATGTCTTACTGTAATTCTACCATATGAGTTTCTACCAGCATTTTTCTTTTTCTTTGCTAATAATGATTTTTCAGGAGTTTTCTTTGTTACTTCTGAGAAATCAGAAACTGTCATATTTCTTCTTGATGGTGTATATGGTTTGAAATGTTTCATTCCCATTTTTCTTCTTTCCTTTCTCGAATTCATTATTTGCGGATTTTTTCCTGCTCCGCATGGCAGATATTCTTTATTATCCGGGTCTTTCCCGATATTTTATCTTTTATTTATGTTTCTAAGCTCCCATAAATTCATCAATAGAATCTTTATATTTTTTAGAAACTTTAGTTGTTTTTCCACCTTTTGCTAGGTAAGATAATTCTTCTGGGTTTGTTTCTATTGTTACAATAGCTTTTTTCCAATCTGAAGTTTTACCTACATGGTATCCAACTCTTTTCTTTTTACCGTTTACATTCATTGTATTTACTTTTAATACTTTTACTTCAAAAAGTTTTTCAACAGCTTTTGCTATTTCAACTTTTGTTGCTTTTTTATTTACTTTGAAAGTATATTTTCCTTCTTGTAATTCATCGTTACTTTTTTCAGTAACAACTGGTGCAATTATAATTTCTTCAGGTAACATTATGCGTACACCTCCTCTAATTTTTTAACAGTATCTACTGGTAAAATTAGATTTGTATATTTTAATAAATCAAATACATTTATGTTGTTAGCTGTTATTGTTTTAACTCCTTCAATGTTTCTTGATGACATTAAAACATTTTTATTGTTTTCAGGAACAATTATTAATGTTTTTCCTTCTACTTTTAAATCAGCTAAAGCTTTTACCATTGTTTTTGTTTTGATTTCTTTTAATTCTAATTTTTCAACAACTGTTAATTCTTTTTCTAATACTTTAGAACTTAAGATTGATTTAATTGCTAATCTTCTTTCTTTTTTATTAACTGTATATTTATATGAACGAGGTTTTGGTCCTAAAGCAATACCACCTTTAATCCATTGTGGAGCTCTTATTGAACCTTGTCTTGCTCTACCTGTTCCTTTTTGTCTCCATGGTTTTTTACCACCACCACGAACTTCTGCTCTTGTTTTTGTACTTTGTGTACCTTGTCTTTGATTAGCTAGATAGTTAACTAAAACTGCATGTACAATGTTTTCATTTGGTTCAATTCCAAATACGCTATCAGCTAATTCTATATCACTTACTTTTTTACCTTTTATATCAAATACGTCTACTTTTGGCATGATCTATTTTCCTCCTTCCTTTCTATTTACTAGCCTTTACTGTTGATTTTACTTTTAAGATAGCTCCTTTTGGTCCTGGAACACTACCTTTTATTAATAATACGTTTTTATCCATATCAACTTTTACAACATCTAAGTTTTGGATTGTAACTGTAACTCTTCCCATATGTCCTGGTAATTTTTTACCTTTGAATACTCTACCTGGTGTTGATGTTGATCCCATTGAACCTGGTCTTCTATGATACATAGATCCATGTCCCATTGGTCCTCTATGTTGACCATGTCTTTTAATAACACCTTGGAATCCTTTACCTTTTGATGTACCTTGAACATCTACTTTTTCTCCAGCTTCGAAGATATCAGCTTTTACTTCGTCTCCTACTTTATAAGAAGAAATATCTTCTAATCTAAATTCTCTTAAATGTTTTTTGTTAGTTAATTTTGCTTTTGCAAAATGTCCTGCTTCTGGTTTATTAATATGTTTGTCTTTTATTTCTCCATATCCTAATTGGATTGCATTATATCCATCAGTTTCTACTGTTTTTACTTGTGCTACTATATTTCCTTCTGTTTCTATAACAGTTACTGGGATAACATTTCCTTTTTCATCAAATATTTGTGTCATACCGATTTTTTTACCGATAATTCCTTTTTTCATTTTCATTTTCCTCCTAACTATTGGCTGACCTATTTATTTATTGTCAGCTTGGTTTTGTTGCTACAATTTTTTGTAAGCTTATAATTTAATTTCAATATCAACACCAGCTGGTAATTCTAATTTCATTAGATTGTCAACTGTTTTTTGTGTTGGGTAAAGAATATCAATAACTCTTTTATGTGTTCTCATTTCAAATTGTTCTCTTGAATCTTTGTATTTGTGTGGAGAACGTAAGATTGTTACGATTTCTTTTTGTGTTGGTAATGGAATAGGACCTGAAACCTTTGCTCCTGTTTTCTTAGCAGTATCTACTATTTTTTCAGCAGACTGATCTAAAACTACATGGTCATATGCTTTAAGTCTTATTCTGATTTTTTCACTTGTTGCTACTGTGTTTGCCATTGTAATTTTCCCTCCTTTAAATTTTATTTTTTGTTGCGACAGCTTTAATTGCTATCGAAATTACCGTGGCAAGTTAAAACGCACTCTGGTGTTTTGAATATCACCTATATAAAAGCCCAAAATATGCATGATAATTTTGGGATAAGTGTGTTCTCTTACCGCCTGGTCTTTGCCATGACATACTCCACTAAAGTTCCCTCCACCCTCACTTCCGTAAGAATGTAGCCACATTTAGCTTCAACGCAAAACTCATGCCCTATTATTATACAATGCTTTTAGCCGTATGTCAACAATTTTGTAATATTTTTGTAATTTTTCAAAATAAAAGAAATATTTCATACAAAAATATAAAAACCCAGATCCTTTAAATAGATTCTAGGTTTTTATATATCTTAGAACTTTAAAAATTATTTAAGTACTATTAATATATTCAATTTATTGTCTGTAATTTATATTATCTAGAACTGTATTATTACCTCCTATAGTTATAGCATTCCACATTTCTTGACTTCCATTATAATTTATTTCAGTTATACTGTTAATCGAATAAAATGCCCTTTCTCCTATACTTTTCAATGTAGATGGAAAGTTTATTTTCTCTATGCCTTCACATTCGTAAAACGTATTTATACCTATACTTGTTATCCCTTCTTCCATTGTCACTTCCATATCATTCTTTCTAGAATAATGCCATGGTGTGTAAAAAGGATGCATTCCGCGATGATTTGTTGTATCAGCATAATATTCAAATCCTTCTCCAGTTCCCTTGGTAAAATTAACTTTATTTATTTTTGTACAGTTATAAAACACTGCACTACCACTTGAATAATTATCACCATTAGAAACATTTAAAGATATAGGAACTGTTATTTCTTTAAGCTCTGTACAATTACCAAATGAATTCGTATTTAAGCTTGTTACCGTATCTGGAATTATTACTTTCTCTATATTTTTACAATTATCAAACACATGCACATCAATACTAGTAATTTTAGATGGTATCTCTAAAGTTCCTGTTATTCCAGCACATCCATAAAAAGCATATTTTCCTATACTAGTTAATTTTTCAGGAATTTTTATATTTCCTGTTAATTTCTCACAATTATAAAATGCATAATTAGGTATACCTTCTATATCATTTGATATTTTAAATTCTCCGCTAATATTTTCACATTTATAAAAAGATTTTTCACCGATTTTAGTTAAGTTTGATAATTTTATATTTGTATTCCATAACGTACATTCTGAAAATGCATTCGCTCCTATTGAATGAACTGTACTTGGTAAATCTAGTTTTGTTAATCCTGTACAATTAGAAAACATATTTATACCTATGCTTGTTATTCCTTCTTCCATTGTTACTTCAATCTCATTATTTCTAGAATAGTACCATGGAGTGTAAAAATGATGTGTTGCCATATTATCATGTTTTGCAGAATCTGAATAATATTCAAATCCTTCTCCTGTTCCTTTTGTAAAATTCACTTTATTTATTTTTGTGCAATTATAAAATACTGCCCACTCATTACTACTACGATTGTCACTATGTGATACATTTAATGATATAGGAATTGTTATCTCTTTAAGTTCTGTACAATTTGAAAACACACTATTTCCCACACTTGTTACTTTATCTGAAATTGTAACTTCAGTCAATTTATCTTTTCCCGAAAATGCTGACTCTTTAATTTCTGTCACATCTAAATTATTGTGTTTTTTAGGTATTACTAATTTTGTTAAATTCCCAGCATTATACACCGCTAGTCCTTCTTCTGAAAATCCTGTTACTGTTGAAGTTGTATCTCCATCTGTCCATGTAAAATAGCTTGAATCTGTTTCTTCTGCCCACTTCGCATATAATGTTATACTTCCACTCATTGTATCATTTGTTCTTAAAACTCTTGTATCTGAGAAGTCACTAGTTTGATACCATCCTTCAAACGCATTTCCATCTTTGGTTGGTGTTGGAAATCCTATTACTTCTCCTGTTTTATAACTTGTTGGTGCATCTTCTGGATTCGTTCCTCCATTCAAATTATATGTTATAGCATTGCCATTTACATTGTCATCATTACCATCATCTGCTGTTCCAGCTTTTGAATATATTGTTCCTACTGGATCTGAATTTCCACCTGTTACATTTTTTATTTTTACGTAGTATTCTCTTTTT
>CAKPRW010000092.1 GCA_934183045.1 uncultured Clostridia bacterium | reverse complement strand
GTTAAGTAAGGCTTGTTTCTTTAGTTCTTATGTTATTTTTATAATCTTATTTATTATAATTAACTATTTTACTGAACTCTTCTGCTTTTAAACTTGCCCCTCCAACTAAGCCTCCATCTATATCTGACATTGTAAATAGTTCTTTTGCATTTGAGCTTTTTACGCTACCGCCATACTGTATTATAACTCTATCAGATGTATTTTGTCCATAGTTTCGACAAATTTCTTCTCTTATCGCCTTTATTGAATTATTTGCATCTTCACTTGTAGCCGTTTTTCCTGTTCCTATTGCCCATATTGGTTCATATGCAATAATTACATTTTGTACTTGATCTTCAGTTAACCCTTCTAGCGCTAACTTAGTTTGATTTGTTATGACATTTACTGTTTCTCCTGCTTCTCTTTGTTCTAATGTTTCTCCCACACAAACAATTGGTTTTAATCCGCTTTCAAATGCTGTTTTAACTTTTTTATTTACAGTTTCGTCTGTCTCATTAAAATACTGTCTTCTTTCAGAATGGCCAATTATAACATATTCCACATTAATTGATTTCAACATCTTACCTGAAACCTCTCCAGTATATGCACCACTTTGTTCAAAATGCATATTTTGTGCCCCTATTTTTATATTTGTATTTTGAGCTGTCAAAAGTGCATAAAACAAATCAGTATATGGAACACACAAAATAACCTCATTTTCAGAATCCTTCACAAGAGGAGCCAACTCCTCAATAAACTGTATTGCTTCATTTGGAAGCATATTCATTTTCCAGTTACCTGCAATAACCTTTCTTCTCATAACATTTTCTCCTTTCCGGGATTTGGGGACGTTCCTTAAAATCCCTCTTTCTGTGATTTTGGGACACTCCTTATATCTATCTACTTTTATTTATCTTGTAAACATTCAATTCCTGGTAATTTTTTTCCTTCTAGGAATTCTAAAGATGCTCCTCCACCTGTTGAAATATGAGTCATTTTATCTTCTAATCCTGCTTTTCTTACAGCTGCTGCTGAATCTCCTCCACCTATAATTGTTGTAGCATCAATTTCAGATAATACTTTTGCTATACTGTTTGTTCCTATTGCAAATTGATCAAACTCAAATAAACCTAATGGTCCATTCCATACTACTGTTTTAGCTTTCTTTAGCTCTTCAACAAACATTTCAATTGATTTAGCACCAATGTCAAATCCTTCCCATCCTTCTGGAATTTCTGTCCAAGCTACTGTTTTACTTTCTGTATCTGGTTTGAATTCTTTTCCTATTTTTGTGTCAATTGGAAGCATTAATTTTACACCTTTTTCTTCTGCTTTTTTCATAGCATCTTTTGCTAAATCTAATTTGTCAATCTCACAAATTGAATTTCCAACTTCATATCCTTGTGCTTTAAAGAATGTATATGCCATTCCACCACCAATTATTAATGTATCAACTTTTTCTAACAAACTATCTATAACTCCTATTTTATCAGAAACTTTTGCTCCTCCCATAATTGCTACAAATGGTCTTTCTGGATTATTTAGAGCATTTCCTAAAAATTTAAGTTCTTTTTCTATTAAGAATCCTGATACAGCTGGCAAATATTGAGCTACTCCAGCAGTAGAAGCGTGAGCTCTATGTGCAGCTCCAAATGCATCATTTACGTATATTTCTGCCATACTTGCTAATTCTTTACTAAATTCTGGATCATTATCTGTTTCTTCTCTGTGGAATCTAACATTTTCTAATAACATAATTTGTCCTGATTGTAAATTAGCTGCTTTAGATTTTGCATCTTCGCCAATTACATCATTTGCCATTATTACTTCTTTATCTAATAATTTTGATAACTCTTTTGCTACTGGTTTTAATGAAAATTCTGGTTTTACTTCTCCCTTTGGTCTTCCTAAATGAGAACATAAAATAATTGCACAATTATTTTCTAACAAATATTTTATTGTTGGTAATGCTGCAACTATTCTAGCATTATCTGTTATATTCTTTTCTTCATCCATAGGTACATTAAAATCACATCTTACTAACACTTTCTTATTTTTTAAATCAATGTCTTTTACTGTTTTCTTATTCATATCAAAAACCTCCCATTTTCTTTATAAACACTTATATACATAGTATTTACTCTTTTTTAAAATTCAATACAATTGTATATCAAAAAAGAACACTTTTCAAGTGTTCTTCTTAAGTTTTTCACTGTATTATAAAATTATCTTTTATAGTCTAATTTACTACAATTTTATATACTTAAATTATGATAAATATTTTAATTATCCTAATTCTGCAAAGTATTTAATTGTTCTAACCATTTGGCTTGTATATGAGTTTTCATTATCATACCAAGATACAACTTGAACTTGGAATAATCCATCTTCAATTTTTGTTACCATTGTTTGTGTTGCATCAAATAATGAACCATATCTCATTCCAATTACATCTGAAGATACTAATTCTTCTTCTGTATATCCAAATGATTGATTTGAAGCTGCTTTCATAGCTTCGTTTATTGCTTCTTCTGTGATATCATTTCCTTTTACAACTGCAACTAATATAGTTGTTGAACCTGTTGGAACTGGTACTCTTTGAGCAGAACCAATTAATTTTCCATTTAATTCAGGGATTACTAAACCAATTGCTTTTGCTGCACCTGTTGAATTTGGAACAATATTTACAGCAGCTGCTCTTGCTCTTCTTAAGTTACCTTTTCTGTGTGGTCCATCTAAAAGCATTTGATCTCCTGTATAAGCATGAACTGTTGTCATTATTCCTGATTGAATTTCTGCATAATTGTTTAATGCTTTTGCCATTGGTGCTAAACAGTTTGTTGTACATGATGCTGCTGATATAATTTGATCTTCAGCTGTTAATATATTTTCATTTACTCCAAATACAACTGTTTTTAAATCTTTTCCAGCTGGTGCTGAAATAACTACTTTTTTAGCTCCAGCATCAATATGTGCTTGTGCTTTTTCTTTTGTTGTATAGAATCCTGTACATTCTAAAACAACATCTACTCCAATTTCTCCCCAAGGTAAATCTTTTGCATCTTTTTCTGCATATATTTTAATTGTTTTTCCATCTACTGTTATAGAACCTTCACCAGCTACAACTGTATCTGCTTTTTCATATTTTCCTTGTGCTGAATCATATTTTAATAAATGAGCTAACATTTCTGGACTTGTTAAATCATTTATTGCTACGATTTCATATCCTTCCTCTCCAAACATTTGTCTAAATGCTAGACGTCCTATACGTCCAAAACCATTAATGGCTACTTTTACTGACATAATTTTTCCTCCTTAATTTTAGTATTTTATTTTCACTTTATTTTCTTTAGTATTGCCTAATTTTTATTAGGCAATACAATTGTATCTCAAAACTTTTTTGTTTTCAAGTATTATTATACTTTTTATTGAACTATTTCTGATAAAAGAATTTCGTAACTTCCATCTTTAGTTACAATTCCTTTTATTGTCGCATTATCTCCCTCATCATAGAAGATGTCACCATACTTTGCTAAAATATTTTTGATTTCACTTTGATTTAATTGTCTTCCTTTTGTAGTTTTTTCCTCAAAAATATCCGCATTTATTTTTTGTATTAAACTTTCTCTTTCTACAGTATTTTTAGATTTGTTTACTTGTTTAATACTATTACTATTGTTTGAAACAATTCCTATAGTCGTTCCAGCTAATATTAATAATACTATTACCGTTATCACTAATGATATCAATGTAATTCCTGTTTGTTTTATTTTCATTTATTATCCTACCTTATTATTTTTTCCATATAACTTTTCAAGAACTATTATAAACATTGCATGTGACCATCCAAGTCCAATTACCCAATTAGGTTTAAGTGTTTCGTTATCAACTTGCTCTCCTAAAAAGTTATGTTTTCCTGATGTTTTAACTACAAAGTCGAAAGTTTCTTTTGCTTTTCTTTTTTCTCCTGTTTCTAAGTAATATAAAGTCATCCAAAGGTTAGCAATTGGCCAAGGATTTCCATTCATATAATGATCTTGTTCAAATCTTTGATATCCACCAGTATATGTTCTTATTGTTAAATTCATTCTTTCTATTGTATTTCTGATCTTTTTCTCTTTTGGTTTAAATACATTAAATGGTGTAACAGCTCCTAAAATGCTTATATCCATCTTTTTATCTTCTGTATTTCTTAGATACACTTTATTTTCATTATCAAATAGATTTTCATTAATAAATTTTTTAATTTCTGTTTGCATTTTTTCAATTTCTTTTTGATTTTTTGAAACTTTTTCTTCTTTTAATCTATTATTTTCAAATTCTGAAACATTTTTTCCTAATGCTATGTATATATTTTTCATACATTCAAAAGCTGCATAAATACTTGCTAATGAATATAAATGTATTCCTTCACACATTTCCCATAAATCATAACTTACATGATATTTATGACTTCCTTCCAAAATATCTTGTACATATCTCTTTAAAAAATCAATAGCTTTTTCACACATCTGTAAACTGTCTTTTAAAAATTTTTCAGATTTAGTATATTT
>CAKPRW010000091.1 GCA_934183045.1 uncultured Clostridia bacterium | reverse complement strand
TTGATTTTAGGATGTACTCATTATCCATTAATACAAGAAAATCTGAAACAAGTGCTAGGAGATGTAACATTTTTTAATGGAGCTCCAAGGTTAGCTGTTCATTTAAAAGAAATACTAATTGATAATAAACTTATTTCAAATAATAAATATGGTCATATTAGTTTTTTTGATACTAGTGATATTCCACAAGAAAAAGAAAAAAGATTTTATGAGTTTTTAAAGGAGGAAAAACAATTTGCAACAATTTAATAAAAAATTAATGAAATTATTTATAATATTAATAACAAGTGTATTAATATGTTTATCATATATTAATAATTCATATGCAAGTGTAAATAAAACTGATGTTGAAAGACAACTGAAAACATATTCTGAAAATATTGATACAAATAATATACAAAAAGAAGATGTATTAAAAATATATGATGAAGTAACAAATAAATATACTAGTGAAGAAATTGCTGACATAATAGAAGATAATAAAGATGAAATTAAAAAACAAGGAATAAGTGAAGATGTTATTAATACAGGAGAAAATTTTATTAGAACAACAGATACAGAGCAATTAAGAGAGATTATAGAAGATAATGTTGATATCGATGATATAAAAAATAAAATAGAAAATGGATATACTCCAAATGAAATACTAAAAAGTGTGATGCAAGAAATGCCTACAGATAAAAAAGTTGAAATGGCAACAAAAGTTATTTGGGCAAATAAAATTGTAAAAACAGTTGTAGTGATCCTTATTATATGGATTATTTATAGTACAATATTAAGATGGATCATTTATTCAAAAGCTGGTAAGCATGGATGGGCTGCAATTATTCCAATATATAGACAAATTGTTATGTATAAAATTTGTGGAATAACTCCTTTATTTATGATTTTATGGTTTGTTCCTGTATTTGGATTAGTTATTATGTTTATAATGGCAATTGTTAAAAGGTTTAGCTTAGCAAGTAGCTTTGGAAGAAGCGGGTTCTTTGGGCTAGGATTATTACTATTTCCACCGATTTTCCAAACAATATTAGCATTAAATCCTAATATTAAATATGAGGGAATAGAAGAATAAAGATAAAAAATTGTTCCAGGTTAAATGGTATCTAACTAAGATAAATAGTTTTAGTTAAAAAAGTAAATACTATTTAAGACTGGAACAATTTATGTTATATATAATTATGTGGTTAATAAAATACTTATAAATATTTTTTTAATCTTTCTACACTATTTTCTTGAAATTTAACAAATTCATTTAAAATATTTTTTGCATCATTATCAATGTTAGGATAATTGTTTAAAAGTTTAACACCTTTTATTATTCCCATATTAGTACCTTTAATCATCATTTCTGATATTTTAGAATTACTTTTATCTTCTAAAGTATTAAATTCAACACTCATCCATCCCATAGCTTTTTGCATAGGATTTAATTCTTGAGGGAACTCGTCATATTTTGATAATTGATTATTTACTTTATTTAAAATTTCATTATATTTATTATATTCAAATTGTAAATCTTCTTTAAATTGAGGATCTTGAATTTTATCTGAAATATTTGATATAGAATCCATTCCCATTTTAATTCCTTTATTAACTTCATCTAAAACATATTTTGAATCTTCCATATAAAAACCTCCATAATTTTATCTTTTATTAGTATGCTCAAAAGGTAAATAATTATTATGAATAATAAATATGAATTTGGGTAAAATTTTATTTAAATAAAATTAAGGAGAGATGAATATGGAAAATATAACTAATGACTTAAATGATTTTTTATCAGATTTAAATGTATTTTATAGAAAATTACAAAATTATCACTGGAATATTACAGGAACACATTTTTTTGTATTACATGCAAAATTAGAAGAGTATTATGATGAAATAAATGAACAAATTGATGAAATAGCAGAGCATATTTTAATGCTAGGTAAGCAACCATTAGGAACAATGAAAGATTATTTAGAAAAAACATGTATTAGTGAAGCAAGTAATGAAAAAGTAAAAGATAATATTGTTTTTGATAATCTAATTAAAGATTATGATACTTTATTACAAAAGGTAATAAAAATAAAAGAAGAAGCGGAAGGACAAAAATTGTATGGTACTTCAACTTTAATGGATGAATTTATTACAACTTATACAAAACATTTGTGGATGCTTAAACAAACAACAGAAAAATAAAAATACAAGCAAATATCAATTCAATTTGCTTATAAAAAAGACTTAAAATTCTATATTATATAGAGTCTTAAGTCTTTTTTTGTTTTAGAAAAATATTGATTAGGAGTTCACACAAAATTTACAAATATTTTAGCAGAAAGTATTGACAAGTGCTAAAAACGGGTATAATATATATGAAGTTAGCAAACAAAAACGAAGAGTGCTAAAAAATAACTAACAATTATAACTAAAGAGGTGAAAAAATTGTTAGATGATAGAAAAAAACAGGTATTACAAGCAATAGTGGAAGAATATATAAATACAGCAGAGCCAGTAAGTTCAAATGCATTAACAAATCATTATGGATTAAATTGTAGTAGTGCAACAATTAGAAACGAAATGGCAGATTTGGAAAAGGCAGGTTTTTTAGATAAAACACATACATCAAGTGGAAGAATACCATCAGAAAAAGGTTATAGATACTATGTAGATGAACTATTGAATGATAAAGATATAAGCTTAGAAGAAATTAAATACATTAGTTCAAAACTAGAAACTAAAGTTAATGAAATAGAAGATTTAACTAAAATAACTGCTAATACAATATCAGAAGTAACACATTATACAACTGTTTCAATTGGACCTAAAACTACAAGTCAGCTAATAGAAGAAATAAAATTTGTATTGTTAGGTACAAGAATGATGATGGCAGTTATATTAACAGATACAGGTCTAGTAAAAGAAACAATAATAAAATTTGACGAAGATGTAAATCAAAAACAAATAGAAACAATGAATTATATGTTTAATAATAAATTAAAAGGTCAACCAATAGAAACAATAGATAGACCATTAGAAGAATATTTATATGATGAAATGACATATAGTATAAATGTTATAAAACCAGTAATTGATCAACTAAAAAAAGTAATAAAAGAAGATGATCAGATTTATTTAGAAGGTGCAAATAAATCATTTGACTTGCCAGAATTTAATAGTTTAGAAGTAGCAAAAAGTTTTATAAATATCTTAGATACAAAAGAAGTAATGGCAGATATGTTGAATTCAGGATTTGCAGAGGATATAAATATTTATATAGGTGAAGAAAACGAAAAAGAAGAACTAAAAGACTTTAGTGTTGTAACATTCAAACATAAAGTGAATGGTAAAGATTTAGGAACAATAGGAATAATTGGACCAAAAAGAATGGATTATTCTAAAGTTGTTTCAGTAATGAAATATATTAATAAAAAATTAAAAGACATGAATTAAAAGAAAGAAGGTATATAATGTCAGTTGATAATGAAAAAGAAAACAAAGAAAATCTTAATGAAGAAATTGATGTAAAGGTTGAAGGAAAACAAGAAGGCAAAAAGGCAAAAGAGGTAGTACCTAAACAAGATTATGATGAATTAGATGATAGATATAAAAGAATATTAGCAGAATTTGAAAACTACAAAAAAAGAAGTAGTAAAGAAAGAGAAGGTTTATACAATTCAATCTTATCAGATGTAATAGAAGTTATACTTCCAGTGTTAGATAACTTAGAAAATGCAGCAAAAGTAGAAACTCAAGATGAAGAGTACAAAAAGGGTGTAGAACTTGTATTAAAACAATTAAAAGATGTTTTAAAATCTAAAGGTGTAGAAGAGATTGAGACAGTTGGAAAAACTTTTGATCCAGAACTACATGAAGCTGTAAGTAGTATACAAGATGATAATCTAGGAGTACAAGAAATAGCACAAGAATATAGAAAAGGATATAAAATAGGAAGTAGAGTCATTAGACATTCTATGGTTGTAGTTGCTAACTAATACTTTGCTAACTAAACAGTATAAAATATATTAACAAATAAAGGAAATGAGCTATGAATAAGGAAATTGAAAGAAAATATGCTGTTGATGAAATTCCGGATGATCTAAAAATAGAAAAAATAATTGATATCGAACAAGCTTTTATTTATAGGGATAATAATACAATTATAAGAATTAGAAAAATAAAAGATAGAAAAGAAAAAACAATTAAATACATTTATACAGTAAAGACTAAAGGAGATATCCAATACGATAGTTATGATATAGGAAAAAAATATGAAATAGAAAATTCTATATCAAAAGAAGAATACGAAGAATTAATTCAAAAAAAGATTAGTAACATCATAAATAAAACAAGAATAATTGTGCCAATTGATGAAAATTTAAAAGTTGAAATAGATATTTATTATGAATACTTAGATGGATTATTAACAGCTGAAATAGAATTTCCTAGTGAGGAAATAGCAAGAACATATAAAGAACCAACGTGGTTAGGAAAAGAGCTAGGATATAAAGAATTATCAAATAGAAAATTGGCAGAAATGACAAAAGAAGAATTTAGAAGTAAAGTTTCAGAAGAATTTATTAATCAAAATAGAAAATTAATAAATAAATTAAATAAGATAATATAAAATTACATTAAGTGTAATAATAGAACAT
>CAKPRW010000090.1 GCA_934183045.1 uncultured Clostridia bacterium | reverse complement strand
TAATAACACATAAAAAAATAATATACATATTCTAAAATTAAAATAGCTCATAGAAATCTTACTTGAATTTCTATGAGCTTATTTTTTATCTTTCTTTAAAAAATCTATATTCTTTACCAGAAGTTGTTTTTCCTCTATAAACATATCCGTTATATATACCACCATTGCTGTCATCCAAATTAACATCAAGTGACATATCATATACAAATTTTTGATTCAAATTATTAGTAATATGTATTTTAAAATTAACTGTATAATTTATATCGTTTAAATCTACATTAGCTTCTTTTAAAACTTTTCCATTAAATGATATTGTATTTGAACCATCTGCAACAGAATAATTTGTTAATAGATCTTTGTTTATATATCCTAATGTAATTGGGTTAGAACAATCAGTGTAAAATGTTGGTGAAGAATAGTCATGATTTTCATTTTCTGAGTTAGTATTTATGATATTGAAATCAATTCTATTATTAGTTGGAGTTTCAATTTCTTTAAATTTTCCTAAATTTAAAGGATTTTTATAATTTAATATTTTTGTTCCTTTATCAGAATTAGATTTCATAACTATATTATCAATATATAATTCTTTTACAGTGTTTTCATTAGTCAAATCAGTAATGTAACTAGTATTATCAATATAAATTGATATATCAGAATATTGAGATATATTAACATTACTTAATGATTGATCTTCTGAATTATCTACTGCGGTTGCATTGCTATATAATAGTATTTTTTGAATATTAAAAACTGAATTTTCGTTTTCATCTGATATTTCTACCATTTCATTTGCAAATTTATTTTTAGCAAATGAATTTATTAAAATAAAGTTATAATATAAAAGGAATACTACAAATAGTAAAATTATCAATATTGCAAATGCAAGTTTTACATTTTTTATTCTAAAATCAAATTTTTTCATTTTTACTCCTTTGTATATATATAATATTATAATTTATTATATAAAAGCTCCATATAAGAGTATATCTTTTTATGCCATTCACTATCACTAGCATATCTTGTGTTAACACCTGATACAGTAGGACCATTATAATACCATCCAGCAGCAGTTTCACCATCATAAATTTTAGTTCCAGATGGATTTAAATAATATTTAACTAATGATTTTGCAACTGTTTCTATACCTTCTGAGTAATCAGAAAATTCGAAAGAAGATTCATAAGGTGTTTCATCATATGATCCATATCCAAATAAATTTTTCTTTTCAGATGCAATTTGAGATGTACCCCATCCACTTTCATGTATAGCCATTGATGCTAAGAATATTCCATTAATATTATATTTCTTTTCCATATTGTAAAATACTGCATAATTATCTTGGAAAATCTTATTCTTATCTTGAGGTAATCCAGTAAATATCTTTTTATAATCATTTAAAGTTAATCCACTTGTTTTATTTAATTCCATATTAATATTAACTTTTAGTAAAATTCTTTGAATTCTATTTTTCTCTACAATATTTGGAGTAACTACAGGTGATGTTAAATCAGAAGTTTTTATATAACCTTCAATTGTATCAAAAGAGACTTTACACCATTCTTCGCTAGGAAGTTCTAAAAGTTTTACATCTAAACTTTGTTTGATTTCAGCAACATCATTAGATGCATCATCAGTAGATTCTTTTAATTTAGAATTTTTAGATAAATATAATGTATCTCCAAGATGAGCTTTATGTTTTGCAAGAAATGCAGAAGTTCCTCTATCAATAACTTTTGGAACAGGTTCTTGTAAACATTCTTTATTTAAAATAATTTCTTCAACAAAATTACCATTTTCATATGTTTTTACTGCTGTTACATTATCTTTACCAAGAGCACCTTCTTGAACTACAACTTCTTCGCCTTCTGGTAAAGAAGCATTATTCTGATAATTAGTTTCAAACTCTACATCACGTTCTTCAACAATTTGTTCCTTCACTCTATCCATATCAGAATTTTCTGATATAATATTTTGAATATTTAATCTATGTCTATTTAATTCATATTCAGATATATTTTCTGGTTCTTCTACTTTAGCATAACTTTCCTTAAAAGAAGTATTTTTGGGAAATAGAATAGCCATTGCAACAATAAGAATAGAGCAACCTGTTATAATATGAGATAGTTTTAAATCAGTAGATTGATAAATACTATCAGAATGATGTTTTTTAAAAGAGAAATTTTTCATTGAAAAATTAAACTGTTTTTTATTCTTCTTAGTTGCATAAATATTATTATGTTGCATCTCTTGTAATTCCTTAAAAACATCAGATAAATTTCTATCATCTTTATTTAAGAAATTTCTATCATTTAACATTACTTTATATCCTTTCCTTAGAATATTATCACATGTTAATTATACAATAACAATTATTGTATGTCCACAATTTTTACTAAAAAATATTCATATAGAAAAAATTTCTAAATGATCATGGGGACGCGCCCCTCGATCGCTTTTTTCAGTTGTAACTTATATTTAAAATTCATTTACATTCTTTAAATTGATTATTAGTGAAAACAACATCAGGTAATATTAAAAAGTTGCCATTTTAGTTCAGAATTACTTGCAAAATCCCCAAAATGATATATAATATAAGAAGTTTTATAAGATACAGAAAACTGAAGAGTTACTATAAAGAAAGGTAAAGAATAAATGGAGTTAGAAGGAATAGAAAAAAATATAGGCTATACATTTAAAAATAAAGAATTATTAAAGACAGCGCTTACTCATACATCTTATGCATATGAAAACAACAAGGAAAGTAATGAAAAGTTAGAATTTTTAGGGGATAGCATTTTAGAATTTGTCTCAAGTAAATATTTATATGCTAATTACAAAAAACTAAAAGAAGGAGAAATGACCAAAGTTAGAGCAACAGTGGTATGTGAAGAAAGTTTATATAAAATAGCAAAAATGCATAATTTTGGTGATTTCTTGTATCTTGGGAAATCAGAGAAAAAAACAGGAGGAAAAAATAGACCAGCAATATTAGCAGACAGTGTGGAAGCAGTAATTGCAGCAATTTATTTAGATGGAGGACTTGAAGAAGCAGATAAATTTATAATACAAAATCTAGAAAAGCCTATAGAACAAGCAACAAAACATGTAGGAGATAAAGACTATAAAACAGTTTTACAAGAAAAATTACAAGAACATGGGGAAGTAAAAATCGAGTACGAAATAATTGGCGAAAACGGACCAGATCATAATAAACATTTTGAAGCACAAGTAAAATGTGATGGAAAGATTTTAGCAAAAGGAGAAGGAAAAAGTAAAAAAGAAGCACAAATGTATGCTGCAAAAAGAGCATTAGATAATCTAAAATAGGAAAGAGGGGAAAATATGAAAAAACAATATATTATACCTATATTTGTACCACATTTAGGTTGTCCAAATGATTGTGTATTTTGTAATCAAAAATCAATTAGTGGTAGAAAAGAAAAAATGACAAAAGAAGAAGCCAAAAAAATAATAGACGAATATTTAAACAGTATAAAAAATGAAGATGCAGAAGTAGAAATTGCTTTTTTTGGTGGTAGTTTTACAGCCATAGAAGAAGAATTACAAGAAGAATTGTTAAAAGTAGCATATGAATACATAAAAGAAGGAAGAGTATCAAGTATACGAATTTCCACAAGACCAGATTGTATAGATAAACCAACCCTAAAGAGATTAAAAAAATATAAAGTAAAGACAATAGAATTAGGTGTCCAATCTGCTAATAATTATATCTTGAATAAATCAAATAGAGGGCATAACTTTGAAGATGTAAAAAAAGCATCAAAATTAATTAGATGGTATGGATTTGACTTAGGACATCAAATGATGGTAGGACTTCCAGAAAGTACAAGAATAGATGAAATTAATACAGCCAAAGCTTTAATAAAACTAAAACCAAAAATAGTAAGAATATATCCTGTTTTAGTAGTAAAAAATACAAAACTTGAAGAAGATTTCAAAGAAGGTAAATATGAACCATTACCATTAGTACAAGCAGTAGAAATCTGTAAAGAATTAGTTAATATGTTTAATAAAAAGAAAATAGACATTATTAGAATTGGGCTACAAAACACTGAAGAAATAACTGATCCATCACAAGAAAACAGTGAAGTAGTAGCAGGACCATATCATCCAGCATTTAGACAACTTGTAGAATCAGGATTATGGTATGATGCAATAGTCTATAAAATAAAAAAATTAAATGTAAAGGTAAAAGAAGTAGAAGTTACCGTAAATCCTATAGATGCCAATAATGTTATAGGACATAAAAAAGAAAATATAATAAAATTAAAAGAAGTATATGATGTTGATTTAGTTTTAAAACAAGACGAAAATATAAAACAAGGAAAATCAAAAATAGAAATATTAAAAACATATGATGATGTAATTGAAGAAAAAAGAAATAAAAATGCATAAAAATCCGAAATTTACAAATAATTCTAATAAAGGTGATTTTATGCATATAGAAAAAAAGAATAATAATATAAAGAAAATGATAAGAGATATTTTAGGGACCATATTAGGAGCACTTATTATGGCATTTGGAATATCTCTATTTTTATTACCAAACCAATTATCAACAGGTGGAATTGCAGGAATTGCAACAATTTTATATTATTTATTTCATATTCCTATGGGGACAGCAATGATGGCTATAAA
>CAKPRW010000089.1 GCA_934183045.1 uncultured Clostridia bacterium | reverse complement strand
AGAAATTCAAATTGCAAAACAAAAAAGCGATCAAGGGGCGCGTCCCCTTGATCGCCCTTTGATCGCCCTTGATCGCCTAGTTTATTGCTTCTCCATTTACACATAGTGTATGTCCATTAAAATTTATATTACTATATGAACTGTCTTCATCATTTAATTTTGTGATATAAGTATCTCCTGTTAATGTTATAGTTGATGATTTGTCCATAGTTAATTCTATACTTTTAGCTGTGTTTTCATTGTTTATATTTCCATTAAATGAACTATTTTCTTTTAAATTTATTATCGCTGTACTTATATTGTCAACTTCTATATTTCCAACTAATTGTTGATTATTTGCATTTAATGTTACTTCTCCTCCATTGCTTCCAGTCTTTCCCCATTCGCTAGTTCCTTCTATTTTTAGTAAAGTATCACTTCCATATTCTAAATTATTATTTTCTAAGTTTATTACTGCTTTCGTATTTGTTATAAAGAAAAATGGTGAATTTTTATAATAATTAGAATCTGATGATATTTTTAAATTTGAATTTGTTGCATTAAATGTTGCAGTACCTTCTCCAGCATCTCCTGACATACTTTGATATAACATAATACCACAATTATCAACATCATTTCTATTTCCTTTTCCAGAACATTCTAATGTTGAATTAGTAACTGTTGCTGTATTTTTTCCTTCTACAACTACCATTTGTGAACCTGTTGATGTTCCTTTTGAGTCTTCTAATGTTATATTTCCTGTTGAGTATATAACAGGTGACCCACTACCAGCTGTACTTAAATTAGAATTCTTAGCTATAACAGTGCCTTCACCTCTATCTGTTGCAAGTGTTGCACAACTTCCGCCTTTTGTTGAAATTGTCACATTATCAGCTTCTATATATCCTCCGTATGTTGCATCTAATCCTCTAGAAGAATCACTACTTGTTGTTATTTTGGAATCAGAAATATATATTTTAGAATTTTCTCCTGTTGAAAACACTGCATTTGATCCTTTAGCTGATGTAGTTATGTTTGTATTTTTTATTGTAGCTGTGCTTCCTGCTGTCGTTAAAACACCTGCATTCACTCCGTAAAATTCACTATTTTCTACATTTGTACTATCTCCACTTTTTTTATTTATGTTAGATTCAGAAATAGTAATATTTCCATTATCTTTAATTAAAACTGCACTTTCATCTGAAGTTGAACTTTCATAATCTTGATCAGTTACGTCTTGTTCATCTGTAAATTCTTTTGCACCTTTTCTTTCAATAGAATCCGAATTATCATTCATAGACATATTACCACCTTGTTGCTTTCCCTCTGCATTCATTTCTATAGATGTCTTGTTATTTATTTGATCTATAGTTAATTTGACCAAAATTCCCAAAACAATAACAAGTATAACTATAATAATGATTTGTATTATATTATTTTTTTTCATGTTTTTCCCTTCTTTCTTAAGTATTAGAATTTATGGAACTATTTGAATTTGAACCATTTGAACTTGTTGTATTTTGAGCATTTATACTATTTCCAGACATTTGTGGTGGTTCTCCATTATCATTACCAGGTTTTTCTGGTGGTTGTTCACCATTTCCAGGAGCCTGCATCTGACCCTCTCCTTGCATACTTGGCATTTCTTTTTTGTTATCCCCATTAATTTTTTCGTAAATAAAGAACCCTCCTGTAGCCAATATTGCTCCTATTAAAATTCCAATAATTAAAGTTAATATTTTATCTTTCATTCTAATCATTCCTTTCTATTTTTTATTTTTTTGTAAATCGTAAATAATATCTGCATTATCACATATATTTTTTGAATGAGTAACTATAATTACACATTTATTATCTTCATGTGCTAGTTTTTTAAATATTTTTATAATTTCATTTTCTGTTTCTCTATCCAGATTTCCTGTTGGTTCATCTGCAACAATAACTTTTGGATTATATGACAAACTTCTAGCTATCGCAATTCTTTGCTGTTCACCTCCAGATAATTTCAATATTTTTCTTTTGCTATGTGCTTCTGTTAATCCAACACTTTTCATAAGTTCTATAGCTTTTTGTTTTTTATTTTCGACTTTTACTTTGCTAACATCCATTGAAAGCACTATATTTTCAATTGCAGTTAAATGTGGTAATAAATTATAACTTTGAAATATTATTCCTATGTCAGTATTTCTATATAAATCTAGATTAATTTTATTTAAATCTCGTTCATCAAAAAGTACTCTCCCTTCTGTACACTTTTCAAGTCCTGTTATCAGTGATAAAAGTGTTGTTTTTCCGCTACCACTTTTCCCTTTTATGGCATATATCTTTCCTTGTTCAAACTCATAACAAATATTTTTGAATACATAATCATCTTTTGCAGCATCACTATATCTGTAACCTACATTATCTAATTTTAGTATACCCATTTTATCAACTCCTTTCTTTCAATATTGTAAGTGGTGAAAATTTTTGAATGCTTATCATAGAAGCTAAACTGCTTATTAATGTTAATGCAATTCCTATTCCTAACAATTCTAATACCACCTTATAATCAACAACTGCATTAATACTATCTATAGTCTGTACATTTACCATTCCATTAAATTTAGGTTCCATATCAGGTTTTCCAAAATTATTTGACATTTGTTCTTGAGAAGTTTTACTTTCTTCTATTTCATTTTGTAATAAACTGTTTCCTACACTTTTTGACATTGTTCCACCAATTATAGCTCCAATTATTAATGATATTATTGTTACAATTAGTAATTCTAAAATAAATTGCATTGTTAGTTTTAGTTTGCTAACACCTATTGTTCTATAAACTCCTATTTCATATTTTCTTTCTCTAATATTGATCATATTTATTACAAATAATACGATTGCTGATATTATTAATGTTATTATTAAAAATGTTGTTGCAAAAGTTTTTACATTCTCAATAGATTTCGTTGCATTTTCTATTTCATTTAAGTTTGTATTAATTGTATAATTATCACTTAACCCTTTTTCTTTAACTTCATTTGTAAAAGCTTCAATTACGTCTTGATTATTTAATATAAATGTTGGTGTTATATTTGTAGATAGTGAACTATCTTCTGAAACCAAGTTTGATATTACTTTGTTTCCAGTTATTATTTTATTAGCTGACATAGAGTACATATTTACTGCATCATCTGAATTTGAATTATCCTCATAAATTCCTACTACTTTAAAGTCATATGTTTTTTTTGTATTTGGATTTTTAAGTGTTATTGTATCTCCAACTGAAATCTCATTCAAACTTGCTAATTCTGAATTTATTACACATTCATAATCCTCAAAATTTGATATCATTTCTCCTGATGTAATACTGCAATTTCCTTCTACAAAATCTGTCATTGCTTCATATGAAGAATATCCATCTAATTCAAAATCACCAGTTAAGTTTCTATCATTTTGAAACGTTTCTTTACTTTTAGTTATAACAGTAGTTGTACCATTTCCATCATCTGGTGGAGTTCCTGGCTTATTTTCAGAATTTCCTGTAGACTTAGTTTCTGTACTTTCCACATCTATTTCTACTTTATCTGTTGCTTTTGTTAAAGTATCACTATTTAATGATGTAGAATATACATAGTAATAATTTTTTAAATACTCACTATTCCCGTAATTTTCGACATCTTCTATTGTAAATGATTCTATATTATTAAATGCTTCTATATTTTCTTTTTTAGCATCTTCTCCTCCTTTAAAATTATCTTTTAAAGCTTCTCTATTAAAAGATATTGAAGCTGTTAAATCTGTAGATTGTTCATAATTTTCTACTAATTTGTTCGCAGTGTTTCTAATTGCTAAAGTTACTGTAGAAGCGGCCGAAATTACTAAAATTATAATTCCGATTAAAATGTTTCTTCCTTTGTTTCTAACAATTGAAATTAGGCTGTTTTTTAGTATGTACATTTTTTATCATTCCTTTCCAATTTTTATTTAAATATAATATACTCTACAAACATTGAAAAAAAATTGAAAATTTTTAATTTTTTTATTTTATATAATAAAAAAACTAGAAAGACCTGTTTAAAGGTCTTTCTAGTTTTTTGAAGTAGGCAAATTTACTTTAAATGTCGTTATGCCATCTTTACAATTAACATATATTTTTCCATTATATTTATCAACTATTGATTTTGCAATCGCAAGTCCAAGTCCGTATCTTTTTTGTTTTCTATTTCTTGATTTATCCACTCTATAGAATCTTTCAAATATTTTATTTTTTTCCTTTTCTGGAATGGGGTCTCCTTCATTTTTAACCTGTACTATAACATTGTTTTTTTCTTTATCAAGTTCTACAAAAACGTTTCCTTCACACTTAGTATGCATAATTGCATTTTCTAATAATATTGATGTTACTTGCTTTATATCTTCTTTGTTAGCATTTATTTCTATGTTTTCTTTTATATTGTATTTCATATTAATTTGCTTTTCATACGCCATACTTTCAAACATTGAACATATCATATTTATTTCTTCTGATATATTAAACATTTCCTTTTTATTAAGCTCATTTATATTTTCTACTTTTGCTAAGAATAATAAATCATTGATCAGCTTGTCCATACTCGATATTTCACTTTGAATATACGTCATCCATTTAGATGTTCCAATTTCATTTTCTAGCACCTCAGCATTAGCCTCTATTACAGCCAGTGGTGTTTTCAATTCATGTGATGCATCAGAAATAAATTGTTTTTGTTTTTCTATTGTTTCTTCTACAGGCTTTACTATTATGTTTGATAATTTTTTAGAAACAATATATGTTATAATAATGGCTACTACACTAC
>CAKPRW010000088.1 GCA_934183045.1 uncultured Clostridia bacterium | reverse complement strand
TAATAAATTAGAAAAAATTATAAAAAGAATAATTGATATAGTTGGTGGCTTAATAGGAACAATAATGTTAATACCACTTACAATAATTATATATATAGCGAATTTGATAGTTAAAGATAAAGGCCCTCTTTTTTATACACAAAAAAGAGTTGGAAAAAATGGAAAAGTATTTATGATGTATAAATATCGTTCAATGGTAGTAGATGCAGATAGAAAATTAAATAAATATTTAAGAGAAAACAAAGAGGCCAAAAAAGAATATAAAAAATACAAAAAATTAAAAAATGATCCTAGAATTACAAAAGTTGGTGAATTTATCAGAAAAACTAGTATTGATGAATTTCCACAATTTATTAATGTACTAAAAGGTGATATGAGTTTAGTTGGACCACGACCATATTTAAGAAGAGAAAAGAAAGATATGGGTGACAGATATAAAATAATAACATCAGTAAAACCTGGGATTACTGGATATTGGCAAGTAAATGGTAGAAGCCAAACTGATTTTGATGAGAGAACAAGTATGGATGTTGCTTATGTTCGTGACCAGAGTTTGTGGTTTGATATAAAACTAATTATAAAAACAGTATTAAATATTTTGAAAAAAGAAGGGGCTTTGTAAAAAACATGAATGAAATAAAAAATATATTTATTATCGGATCAAAGGGAATACCAGCAAAATATGGTGGATTTGAAACATTTGTTGACAAATTAACAGAAGAAAGAAAAAATGAAACAATAAAATATCATGTTGCATGCTTGAATGAAGAAAAAGAGGAATTTGAATATAATAACGCTAGATGTTTTAGTGTAAAAGTCCCTAACATAGGACCAGCTAAGGCTGTATTTTATGATATAAAAGCATTAAAAGATTGTATAAAATATATAAAAGAAAATGACGTTAAAAATTCTATAATATATATATTGGCATGTAGAATAGGACCATTTATAGGACACTATAAAAGAAAATTGGAAAAACTAGGAGTAAAATTATACATAAATCCGGATGGACACGAGTGGAAAAGAGCAAAATGGAATTGGGCAATAAAAAAATACTGGAAAATTTCTGAAAAATTAATGGTAAAACATGCTGATTTATTAATATGTGATTCTATTAATATTGAAAAATATATAAAAGAAGATTATAAAAAATATAATCCTAAAACTACATTTATTGCTTATGGAGCAGATGTGAAATTAAGTACATTATCATCAGATAATGATAAAGTTGTAAATTGGTATAAAGAAAAAAATGTAAGACCTAATGAATACTATTTAATAGTAGGTAGATTTGTCCCAGAAAACAATTATAAAGTAATGATTAAAGAATTTATGAAATCAAATACTTCAAAAGATTTGGTTATTATTACTAATGTAGAAAAAAACAAATTTTATAATGAATTGCAAGAAGAATTGGAATTTGAAAAAGATAAAAGAATTAAATTTGTTGGAACAGTCTATGACAAGGAACTTATTAAGAAAATTAGAGAGAACGCTTATGGATATTTACACGGACATGAAGTTGGAGGAACGAATCCATCTTTATTAGAAGCTCTTGCATCAACAAAACTTAATCTATTATTAGATGTTGGATTTAATAAAGAAGTTGGAAAAGATGGAGCAATTTATTGGAATAAAGAAGATGGAAACTTATCAAATATAATCGAAAAAACAGATAAGTTAAGTCGTGATGAGATTAAACAATTATCTATAAAAGCAAAAGATAGAATAGAGAGTAAATACAGTTGGGATAAAATTGTAAGCGACTATGAAAAAATATTTTTAAAGGAAATATAAAAATGAAGATATTAATGCTAAATAAATTTTTTTATATAAAAGGTGGAAGTGAAACATATTATTTCTCATTAAAAAAACTATTAGAAGAAAATGGACATGAAGTAATAGATTTTTCCATGAATGACGATAAAAATTTTGAATCTAAGTATTCAGAATTTTTTGTTAGTGGAGTAGATTATAATAAAAAGCAATCACTATTTTCTAAAATAAAAGCTGGAATTAAAATAGTATACTCAATTGAAGCTAAAAGAAAACTAGAAAAATTAATAAAGAAAACAAAACCAGATATTGCACATTTACATATATTTCAACATCAATTATCAACTTCTGTATTAGATGTATTAAAAAAATATAATATACCAATAGTATATACAGCACATGATTTAAAAATGATATGCCCTAATTATAAGATGTTGACACATGGAAATATATGTGAAAAATGTAAGGGCGAGAAATACATTAATTGTTTAAAAAATAAATGCATAAAAGATTCAACTGTAAAAAGTAGTATAGCTATGATTGAGGCATATATGAATAAATGTAGAGGCGCATATAATAAAATTGACTTTATTATTACGCCTAGTCAATTTTATAGAAACAAATTTATAGAGTTTGGTGTTGATGAGAAGAGAGTGACATATATTCCTAATTTTTTAAGTATGGAAGAAACTGAATATGATAAATTATCCGAAAATAATTATTTATTATATTTTGGTAGACTATCAGAAGAAAAAGGAATATTAACATTAGTAAAAGCAATGAATGGTATAGATACAACTTTAAAAATACTTGGAAGTGGTCCTTTAAAAGAAGAAATAAAAGAATTTATAGAAAAAGAAAAAATAGAAAATATAGAAATGTTAGGATTTAAATCTGGAAAAGAATTAAATACTATTATTGCGAATGCAAAAGCGGTTATCCTACCTTCAGAATGGTATGAAAACGGACCATATTCTGGAATTGAAACATTAAAATTAGGAGTGCCAATAATCGGATCAGATTTAGGAGGAATTCCAGAGTTAATTGATGATGGAAAAAACGGATTTATATTTAAACATAATGATGAAATGGATTTAAATAGCAAGTTAAAACAAATAAATAGTTTGAAAGATGATGAATTAGAAATGATGAAAAAAGCGTCAAGAGATAAATTTGAATCAAACTATACAGATAACCAACATTATGCTCAAATTATTAAAATTTATAACGAGGCATTAGAAAGAAGACAATAAAATGAAAAATAATTAAAGAGTATTTTAAGATAACAATTTTAATGGAGAATGAAAAAATGAAAGAATTTTTATTAACATTTTATAAAGATGCATATATTATAATTCTATATACAATAGTTTTATTAGCTATTGCTATATGGAAATTTAGAAAAAATACAGAAAAAGATAATATTTTTACATGTGAAAATTTATTTATTATGTTTTATTATATATTTCTTGCAATAGGACCAATATATTTGGTTGTCGCTAAAGACTATACATATAATTATAATGTTTTTTTCATATTTTTAGCGGGATTAATTTGTTTCCTTATTGGTGCTGACTTTATTATAGGTAATAAAATTATAAAAAAGAAAAATGATGATGAAGAAAATGTTTTAAGTACAAAAAAAATTAATTTTAAAAACATATCCAAAAATGCAATTATCGTATTGATTATAAGTTATTTAAGTATTATGATATATTTAGGGAAAAATATAGGATACATTTTGCAAGACTTTGAAAATAACAGGGTTTTAGCTATGCAAGGTTCAGGTGTTTTAATACATTTTGGATATATGATGTTGCCAGCTACTTGGATATTATATTATTGCCATTTGAATTATAAAAACGACAAAAGAATATATTTAATTTATTTAATAGATATTGTGTTTTTATTATTTGTAGGATTTAGATCAAGAATAATGGAATTGCTATTAGTAGCAATAATTATAAAAAATTATCATAAACCATTTAAAATAAACAAATTGTTTATATACGGAATATCTTTAATTGTAATAGTGTCATTTTTACAAATTGTTAGGACATATGTGTCAAGCGGAAACTTTGATTTAGGAATTGATTCTATTGTAAACACTATGGCGGTTAATAGTATAAACTTAAAAAGTATTTTTAGGGTGTTCCCTCAAAATGTTTCTTTCCAATATGGATATACGTATTTACTAAGTTTTATGATGCTTTTGCCAGGAAACAGTATGGATGCAACATTATGGCTAAAAGAAGCGCTTAACTTATCTTTTGCAGGAGGTGGAGTAACACCATCTATATTGGGTGAATTCTTTATAAATTTCGGATATGCTGGAATATTTATATGTATGTTATTGTTAGGAATGATGTGTAGACTAATTGATAATTTTGGAAAACAAACTAAATGTAATAAGATGATATATTTTATAATTAGCTTCTACTTAGCTAGATCAGTTAGTAGTGGAATTTCTAATTTTATTATTTTAATGTTATGGTTTGTAGTAGTAAGTTTTTGTGTGTTTAAATTTAAAATAGAAGGAATAGGTAGATACAAAAATGATAAGAAAGATATTTATGAGAATATTCTCAAAGACGATAATGAGATTTCTAAAAGTAAATAATACAGTTTTAATAGCAAATGGATTAAATAGTTTTGATGGTTGCCCTAAAGATATATTTTTGGAAGCGCAAAAATATAAAAGAACAAAAAATAAGTACTACTGGGTTACCAAAGATAAAGAAATGTTTGGAAAATTAAAGAAAAATTATGAAAACATTCTATATGCTTATAGTTTAAAAGGATTTTCTTATATTGTAAGATCAAAATTTTATGTGTTAAATGTTAATACACAAGATTTTTATCCAGGACTAAAAATACCAAATAATAGAACAATCATACAAACTTTTCATGGATTCCCAACAAAGTCTTTTTGTAAAGCGGCAAATGAATTTTATTCAGAAAAAGAAATAAGAAAACAAATTGAAGATTCATTTAATGCTAATAATATGTATATTATAACAGCTGGAAAATATGAAGATGAAGCATTTCATAAAAATTGTGATTTCCCATATGATAGGATGTTAAAAATTGGGCATCCGAGAAA
>CAKPRW010000087.1 GCA_934183045.1 uncultured Clostridia bacterium | reverse complement strand
ATTTAGTATAATGAGAACATTATTAGCAATAGAAAGAGCAGATGTATGTTTAATGATGATTGATGCAACAGAAGGAGTTACTGATCAAGATGCAAAAATTGCAGGAGAGGCTCATGAGGCTGGAAAAGGAGTAATTATTGTTGTAAATAAATGGGATGCACTTGAAAAGGAAACAGGAACACTAGAAAAATATAAAAAAGAAGTTTATGAACGACTAAAATATTTATCATATGCCCCAATTATTTTCATATCTGCTAAAACAGGACAAAGGGTACATAAATTATTTGATTTAATTAATCATGTGGCAGAGCAAAACAGCATGAGAATATCAACTTCAATTTTAAATCAAGTAATAAATGAAGCTATAGCTATAGTTCAACCACCTACAGATAAAGGAAAAAGATTAAAGATTTATTATGGAACACAAGTATCAACTAAACCACCGACATTTGTAATATTTGTAAACAATAAAGATCTTTTCCACTTTTCATATGAAAGATATATAGTAAATCAAATAAGAAAAGAATTTGGATTAGATGGAACACCAGTAAGAATTATAGTTAGAGAAAAAAGTGATAAAGAAGCACAAAAAGAAGGTTTTTAAAAAACTATAATTAACCAAAATGTAAAATGATAAGTTCATTGTTATAGAATGAGCAAAATATAGAGGAGGAAATTTTAATGGTAGTATATGTAGTTATGCTGTTAATTGCATATTTAATAGGAAGTGTAAATTTTTCAGTTATTATAAGCAAAAAAGTTGCAGGATTTGATGTAAGAGAAAAAGGTAGTGGAAATGCAGGTAGTACAAATATGCTTAGATCAGTTGGTAAAGGAGCTGCTGCTATAACACTAATCTGTGATATACTAAAAGGTGTTCTTGCGATTGCTATTGCAATGATTATAGGAAATATGGTTCAAGGTTCAAACAAAGAATTATTAGTGCAAATAGCAGGAATTGCAGTTGTAATTGGACACACATTCCCAATTTTCTTTAGATTTAAAGGAGGAAAAGGAGTTGCAACTTCACTTGGAATTTTATTGATGAGTAACTGGCAAATTGGATTGATTTGTTTGGTTTTTGCATTGGTATTAATGGTCTTAACAAGAATGGTTTCTTTGGGATCTTGTGCTGCTGCTGTATTGTTTCCGGTATTGACATTATTTATTAATGATAATTATATGGTTTTAACAGAAGGAAAAAAAGGAACTACCTATTTTGTTTATAGTGTGATTTTAGCAATTATAGTATTGTTTAATCATAGAAGTAATATAAAAAGAATATTAAATGGTACAGAAAATAAAATAGGATCAAAAAGTAAATAAGTATTGAATAGTATAAACTAGGGAGGAAAAAATGAATATATCAATAATAGGAAGTGGAAGTTGGGGAGTTGCTTTAGCAATTCATTTAGTTAAATTAGGAAATAATATCAGAATCTGGTCATTTGACGAAGAAGAAAAAAGAATAATTAACGAAGAAAAAAGATGCAAGTTTTTACCAGATGCAGTAATAACAGAAAATATAAAATGCTATACAAATTTTGAAGAAGCATTGAAAGATGCTGATTTTATACTACATGTAACACCTTCAAAATTTACAAGAAATATTTTTAAACAATATAAACAATATGTAGGAGATAAACCAGTAGTTATATGCTCAAAAGGTTTTGAAAAAGAAAGCTTAAAAACTTTAGATGAAGTTATATTAGAAGAAATGCCAAGTGCCAAAGTAGGAGTACTATCTGGCCCAAGTCATGCAGAAGAAGTTACAATTGGTATGCCAACTGTTTTAGTAGTTGCTTCTAAATATAATGAAGTCTTAAATATTATACAAGATACTTTTATGTGTGAAGAAATGAGAATATACACATCTAATGATGTAAAAGGAGTAGAGCTAGGTGGAGCATTAAAAAATATTATTGCATTTTGTGCTGGAGTTGCAGCTGGTATTGGACTTGGAGATAACACTTTTGCAGCATTAATTACAAGAGGGTTAAGTGAAATTGCTAGATTAGGAGTTAATCTAGGAGGAGAAAAAGATACATTTTATGGACTAAGTGGATTAGGAGATTTAATAGTTACATGCTTAAGTGAACATAGTAGAAATAGAAAAGCAGGATTATTAATTGGTCAAGGAAAAAGTCTAGAAGAAACTAAAAAGGAAGTTGGAATGGTAATAGAAAGTATTGACAATATTGAAGTAGCATATGAACTTTGTAAAATGAACAATATAGATATGCCAATAGTAGAAACTGTTTATAAGGTAATTTATGAAAATTTGGATCCACAAGAAGCAGTGAAAAAATTAATGACAAGAGATAAAAAATATGAATAATAATAAAAAAATTTAGAATACTAACACTAAGAAAAAATATAAAAAAGGAGAGTGTAAGTTGGAAATTTTTGATAAAATAGGAAAAAAAGCCTCAGAAGCTTATAAAATGACTGCTGATAAGACAGGCAAAATTGCAAAAGAAACAAAATTAAAATTAAGAATGAATGAATTAAAATCACAAGTAAATGATATTTACGAAGAAATAGGAAAAAAAGTATATGAAAAGCATGTAAAAGAAGAGGACATATCTATAAAACAGGATTTGGAAACTGAATGTACAAAAATAGATGTATTAAGTGATGAAATAGAAGAGTTATTACAACAATGCTTAGAACTAAAAGATAGAAAACAATGCCCTAAATGCTACAAAGAAATAGATAAAGAAGATAATTTTTGCCCTAATTGTGGAGAAAAACAAGTGGAAGAGACAACAAAAGAAGTAGTAGAGGATGATATTACTGATACTGATGTTGAAAAAGAAGATATTGTAGAGGAAAATAATTTAGATAATGATGTAGAAGATACTGAAAATGATGATGAAATGACTAATTTAGAAAAAACTGTATCAATAGAGTCTGATATTGATATGGAAAAAGATATTCAAGAAAATAATGAAGAGGAAGATGAATAAATAATATGAAGCTAGTGATACAAAGAGTAAAAAACGCACAAGTAGAAGTAGAAGATAAGATAGTAGGAAAAATAAATCAAGGTTTTTTAGTACTTTTAGGAGTTACTCATAATGATACTAAAGAAAATGCGGATTTTTTGGTAAAAAAGTTATGCAACTTGAGAGTATTTAAAGATGAAAAAAATAAAATGAATTTAAGTATCAAAGACATTAATGGAGAACTTTTAATTGTATCACAATTCACTTTATATGCAGACTGTTCACAAGGGAATAGACCATCATTTATAAATGCAGGAAATGCAGATATGGCAAATGATTTATATGAATATTTTTGTGAAGAATGTTTAAAAAATGAAATAAAAGTGGAAAAAGGAATTTTTGGAGCTGATATGAAAGTAAGTCTTTTAAATGATGGACCAGTAACAATAATATTAGAAAAGTGAGGATATCAACAAAGATATTCTCACTTTAAAATTTTAATAAGGGAAACGTTCATATAAATATCTAATAATTTGATCAGCATTGTCATTTGTGACATTTATAAAAATGTTTTTGTCTAAACAAACCCACATATTAAGTAAAAAATCTTCAGAATTATCTGTATAAATTCCAATTAATTCTGCAATTTCAACAGGATTTTTATATTCTTTTTCCCATTTTAAACTCTCTTCAATACCAAGATGAGTATTGTAAAAGCTACTTAAAAATCTATTTAATTCACCCTTTTTATTACTATATAAATTAACAGTTGCAATCATAATAAATCTCCAATATATTATCTTTTATTAGTATAAATAAAACATAATAATTTATACTAGAATAAACTAACAAAAAAATGTAAATACTAGAAGAAAGATAAAATGGAGGTTTTTAAAATTGAAAAAATTTAGAAAAATCACATATGTAATTCTAATATTAATAATTATTGTGTTATCATTTACAATTTATACAAATGCGAATAAAGATAATTCAAAAAATGAAGGCGATAAGACAATATCAGAAATTAAATTCATAGAATCAAAGTTAGTTGATTTATTAAATAAAATGAATGGTATAGAAACAAGAAATTACAAAATATCTTCTGGAGAAACGACTTCAAAAACTAGTGAAGAAACAAGTAATCAAGGATCTTCTAATTCAAGTGATAGTTCTCAAAACAAAATGAAAGAGGAAACTGGAGAAGAAACTTCTCAAGGAAATCAAAATTCAGACACTAGTTCCGGAAGTAACCAGAAAACTGAAAAAATATTTGAATTAAAAAAGAGTGGAATATTAGCTAATTCAAATCAAATTGATTGGGAAGATATAAAATTAGATATAGAAAATATGTATGTATCTATTCCGACGATGACAATAGATTTATATAGTATTAATGTGAATCAAGAAGATATATTGGCTTTTAATAAAGAATATGATAATTTGATCTTAGTTAGTAAAGATGAAGATAAGACTAAGACAGTACAACAGTTATCAAAATTATATGAATATATACCAAAGTTTATAAATAATACATCAAGTAGTACAATAGAAAAGAAGAAAATACAAACAAAGTCAGATATATTTAAAGCATACTCTAAATTAGATTCAGATAACTGGAATGATATATATAATGATATTAATAATGCCGTTACTAATTTTTCTGAACTTTTAACAGATACAAATATAGATTCTGAAAAACAATATTCAATTAATAAAGTATATATACTTCTAAATGAATTAAAAAATGCTGTTCCATTGAAAGACAAAGAATTGTTTCTTATAAAATATAAAAATTTAATAGAGAGAATTGATACATTATAATTAAAGAATTAAAACTCTAAATAGTTATTTGCTATTTAGAGTTTTTGGCATATTTGATAAAATATAAGAAAAGAAGTAATAGATGAAGAAAAATATAAAGAAAAATTTAAATGAAACATACACACATTTAATAAAAAAATGGAATAAGAAAAAAGAATAAAGAGTATTACTAGACTTTTAAAATCTTATATGATAAAATAAAAAAAGAGTAAATTGAATAGTCGCTGGTAAATATTCGAAAGAAATTACGAGAGGAAAGTCCGGGCTCCACAGAGCAAAGATGCTAGATAACGTCTAGTGAGGGTAACCTTAAGGAAAGTGCAACAGAAAATAACCGCCACTTTAAGTGGTAAGGATGAAAAGGTGAGGTAAGAGCTCACCGC
>CAKPRW010000086.1 GCA_934183045.1 uncultured Clostridia bacterium | reverse complement strand
CTTAACCACAAAAATAATCAAGAGAAGGAAAGCAATCGACTAAAACGAACCTATTTCATCTATGTATTTTTGAGTGTTATAATATTTAATTAATAAAAATTAGATATTATATACAGTAGACAGTACTGTAGCTTGGTAACACTGTAAAAAATTAAATAAAATAAAAAAAATATAAAAAAGTACTTGAAAATTAATACAACATATTGTATAATACAAAAGTACCAAGAATTAGTAATTAATTTTCTGGTGATTATGACATTTAGGGAAATACCTGTTCCCATTCCGAACACAGAAGTCAAGCTTAAATGTGCCGAAAATACTTGTGGGTTACCCTGCTGGGAAGATAGGTTGTCGCCAGGTTTATATATTCCTCGTTAGCTCAGTTGGTAGAGCGCTCGGCTGTTAACCGATAGGTCGTTGGTTCGAGCCCAACACGAGGAGCCAAAGAAAATAGTAGTCTTACAGACTACTATTTTTTACTTTTTATATATAATACTAGAATTATAATAGAGACGAAATTATAAAAAAACAAATTATAAAACATATATAACATGTATAAATAGCTTAAAATAAACAAAAATAGCACTATACCCCTTATTTACAAAATACCGTATGGGGTATATAATAATCAGGGAGGTGGAGAAAATAGATAAATGTAATAAAAGAAAAACAATAAGAAGTAATGATGAAAAGAAAATTATAACAAATAGAATAAACAGAATATCAGGACAATTGACTGCAATAAATAAAATGATACAAAACGATGAATATTGTAATGACATATTAATACAATTATCTGCAATAGAAAATTCAGTTAAGAGTTTATCTAATCATATATTAGAAAATCATATTTATTCATGTGTAGCTGATGATTTAGAAAAAGGAAATTTGGAAATAATAGATGAGTTAGTAAGTCTATTTAAAAAATTTAATAAATAATAAAAAGAAAGGAAGATAGAAAATGAAAGAATTAAAATTAAAAATCAATGGAATGGTTTGTGGAGGATGTGAAAACAGAGTAAAATCAGCATTAGCTTTAATAGAAGGAGTAGAAAAAGTAGAGGCAGATCATAATACTGGAATAGTGACAGTAATTTCAAAAAATGATATAGATATTTCTAAAATAAAAGAAACAATAATAGATATTGGATATGAAATTGTAGAGGAATAAAAAATATGAAAAATTTAATTTTATCAATTGATGGTATGACTTGTAGTGCTTGTTCAAATGGATTAGAAAAATATTTAAATAAACAAAATGGAATATTTAATTGTAATGTAAATCTTGTTATGGCAAATGCTACAATAACATATGATGAAAAAATATTAAATCAAGAGATAATAGAAAAATATATCAAACAAGCAGGATTTAAAAGTTTAGGAGTATTTAAAAAATTTAATATAGAAAAAAATTATAAAAAAGAAAAAATACAGTTTACTATTTTTACGATCTTAGCAATTATATTAATGTATATTGCTATGGGCCATATGATAGGTTTACCAATTGTAAGTTTTTTAGATTCACATCATAATCCTGTGAATTATGCAATAAGTTTGTTAATATTAACAATTGCTTTCTTAATATATGGGTATGATATCTTAAAAAATGGATATAAGAATTTGATTCATAAAATACCCAATATGGATACACTTGTTGCAATAGGTGTTATAAGTAGTTTTATCTATAGTATATATGGTATGTATATGATAATTAAAGGAAATTCAAACTTTGTAATGAATTTATATTTTGAATCTGCTGCAATCATAATTTATTTCGTTAAACTTGGGAGATATATTGATGGAGTAAGTAAAGATAAAACAAAAGAGGCAATACAAAAATTGGTTGAAATTACTCCAAATCATGCAATTATTGAAATTGATGGTATTCAAAAACAAGTAACTCTTGATGAAATAAAAAAAGGAGACATAGTAATATCAAAAGCTGGAGACAAAATTGCAGTAGATGGAGAAATAATAGAAGGAAATACGCATTTAGATGAATCATTTATAACAGGAGAAAGTAAGCCAGTAGCAAAGACTGTTGGCGAAAAAGTAATTGCAGGAAGTTTAAATTTTGATGGATTTATAAAATATAAAGCAGAGAAAATAGGAAAAGAATCAACTGTATCAGAAATAGTAAAATTAGTAATAGAAGCAAGTAATACAAAGGCACCAATTGCAAAAATTGCGGATAAAATTTCTGGGTACTTTGTTCCAGCAGTCATAATAATTGCAATAATAACATTTATTGTATATTTGATTTTAGGATACGAAATAGGTACAGCATTAAGCACATTTATTACAGTATTAGTAGTCGCATGCCCTTGTAGTCTAGGTCTTGCAACCCCACTTGCAATAGTTGTTAGCGAAGGATTGTGTGCCAGCAATGGAATATTAGTAAAAAAGAGTGAGATATTAGAAAATGCTTCTAAAATTGATACAATAGTATTTGATAAAACAGGCACATTAACATATGGAAAATTAAAAATTTCTAAAGTGTATAATTATAGCCAAAAAACAGAAAAAGATTTGATGAAACTAGCAGGAAGTATAGAAGAAAAATCAACACATCCAATAGGTAAAGCATTTGCAGACTATGTAAAAGAAAATCAAATTGAAAAAGTTAATGTGGAAAACATTCAAAATATTGCTGGATATGGAATTGTTGGAACAATAGATAGTAAAAAAATAATATTAGGAAATAGAAAAATAATAGAAAAATTTTCTATTAAAAATGATCATTTGGATGATGAAAAAGAATTATCACTTAATGGAAATAGTATTATTTATGTTGCAAATGAAAACGAAATCTTAGCTTTAATTGGAGTTAATGATATTGTAAGAGAAAATGCCAAAGATGTTATTAAAGAAATAAAAAATCATAATGTAAAAACAATAATGTTAACAGGAGATAATAAAGAAACAGCAGAAAAAATAAGTAAAGAACTTGGAATAACAGAGGTAATTTCTAATGTTTTACCATCTCAAAAATCTGAAACTATAAAAAAATTAAAAGAAAATGGAAACAAGGTCATGATGTGTGGAGATGGCATAAATGATAGCCCAGCATTAACAAATGCGGATATTGGTGTGAGTGTAAAGAGTGGTACAGATATTGCAATGGATTCAAGTGATGTTATTCTAACTAAGAATGATTTGTATTCAGTATTAAAACTTATAAAAATTAGCGAAAAAACAATAAGAAATATAAAACAAAACTTGTTTTGGGCATTTTTCTATAATTGTTTGATGATTCCTGTTGCCATTGGACTTTTAAGACCATTAGGAATTTCAATAAATCCTATGATTGCAAGTTTTTCTATGATATTTAGTAGTCTAACAGTTATTTTAAATGCTTTAAGATTAAAAAACATTAAAGTACATCCAAAATGTTAAAATATTTAACATTTTGGATGTTTATTTTTTTATGGAAAAAAATTTGAAAAAATTTTTGTAAAAGTATTGACTTGGAGTAAACTCCAAGTGGTATTAAATAAGTATATAATAAAAATTTAAGAAAGGAGACTATTTTTATGGAAAATAAAAAAGATGTAGTATTATTGACTGGAGCTGGTCAAATAGGAATGGCAATAGCAAGAAGAATTGGGTTTGGAAAGAAAATTATAATTGGAGACAAAAAAATAGAAAATGCAAAATCTATTAGTAAAATAATGAATGATGCAGGATTTGACACTGAAGCAGTAGAATGTGATATTTCTTCAAGAGATTCAATTTTAAATTTAATAAAAATAGGGCAAAACTATGGAGAAATAGCTAATCTTATAAATGCAGCAGGAGTTTCACCATCACAAGCACCAATAGAAGCAATATTAAAAGTTGATTTATATGGAACAGCAGTATTATTAGAAGAAGTAGGAAAAGTAATAAAAAGAGGTGGTGTAGGTGTTACAATTTCAAGTCAGTCAGGAAAAAGAATGAAACAATTAAATAAGGAAGAAGATGAATTACTTGCAACAACAGATACAGAACAATTACTAAAACTAGACATATTACAACCAGAAAATATCAAAGACACATTACATGCATATCAAATGGCAAAAAGGTGTAACGAAAAAAGAGTAATGTTCGAAGCATGTAGATGGGGAGAAAGGGGAGCAAGAATAAATTCAATATCTCCAGGAATTATAGTAACACCACTAGCAATTGATGAATTTAACGGACCTCGTGGAGATTTTTATAAGAATATGTTTGCCAAATGTCCAGCAGGTAGACCTGGGACAGCAGATGAAGTTGCAAATGTTGCAGAACTTATAATGAACGAAAAAGGAGCATTTATAACTGGTGCAGATTTCTTGATAGATGGTGGTGCAACAGCATCATACTATTATGGAAAATTAAGACCATAATCAGGTTTAAAATTAAATAATATCTGATTACTGTAATTATACACAATAATCTATTTATAAAGACTTACTTGAAATATAGTGATTATTTATGTATAATTGTAACAGCAATCTAAGTTGTAGCAACAAAAACATATAAATGAACATCAATTAATTAAGAACAAGTACTACTAGGAGGAAAAAATGAAAATATTATTTGCAACAACAAATCCAGCAAAAATAAAAAGATATGCTGAAAAATTAAAAGATAAAAATATTGAAGTATTAACATTAAAAGATGTAGGAGTTAATTTTAAACCAGAAGAAACGGGAAAAGATGCAATAGAAAATGCATATATAAAAGCAAAAGCCTATTATAATGCAACAAAAATAACAACAATTAGTATGGATAATAATTTATTTATAGAAGAATTACCACAAGAAAAACAACCAGGAACGCATGTTAGAAGAATAAATGGAAAAGAGCTAACTGACGAAGAAATGATTGAGTATTACTGTAATTTAGTGAATGAATATGGCGGTAAACTAACAGCTAAATGGGTATATGGAATGGTAATATATGATGGAGAAGAAGCAAAAACATACACTTGGAGTAAAAGTCACTTTTATTTCACAAATAAACCAAGTGAAAAAAGAAATCCAGGATATCCATTAGATTCAATGTCAATCATACCAGAGCTTAATAAATACATTGTTGACTTAACAGAAGAAGATAGGAATAAAAACAAAAATAACTATAAAGAAGAAGATGTTATTGATTTTATAGTAAATAACATATAGTAAAAAAA
>CAKPRW010000085.1 GCA_934183045.1 uncultured Clostridia bacterium | reverse complement strand
AAAAAAACAAGTTTAAGTAACTTATTAATGTATAAAATATATAAGGACAATGTAAAGGAGGATTACTGTGACAATAGCAGAAGTAAGCAAAAAATATGATTTAACACAAGATACAATTAGATATTATGAAAGAATAGGTCTATTACCTAAAATTCCTAGAACAAAATCAGGAATAAGAGATTTTGATGAACAATCATGTAAATGGGTTGAATTCATAAAATGTATGAGATCTACTGGAATGCCAATTGAAGCATTAATAGAATATATGACATTATTTAGACAAGGAAAAAAGACAGTTGGAGCTAGAAAACAATTATTAATGGAACAAAGAGAAGTCTTATTAGGAAAGCAAAAAGAAATAAAAAATACATTAGATCGATTAGATTATAAAATAAAATTATATAACGAAATCGAAGAGGGTAAGAGAAAAGATTTTATGGAAGAACCATAATGAAATTATTACGAATTAGTTGATAAAGAGAGGAATAGAGTATGGAAAAACAAACAGCAGGTAGAGATAATTTAGGGGAATTAGCACCTAAATTTGCGGAATTAAATGATGATGTGTTATTTGGAGAAGTATGGTCAAGAGAGGATAAATTATCATTAAGAGATAGAAGTATGATAACAATATCAGCTTTAATGGCACAAGGACTATTTCCACAATTAAAATCACATTTTATTATAGGAAAAAAACACGGAGTAACTAAAACTGAAGCAGTGGAAATTGTTACACAATTAGCTTTTTATAGCGGATGGCCTAAAGCTTGGAGTGCTTTTGCATTAATAGAAGAAGTATATGGTGACGAAAAAAATAAAGATTCAGAACATGGTGGAATATTTGGTCAAGGAGAACCTAATGTAAATTATGCTAAATATTTTATAGGAAATTCTTATTTAAAACCATTAGCAAAAACAGAAAATATATTTATAGCAAATGTAACATTTGAACCAAGATGTAGAAACAATTGGCATATTCATAAAGCTACTAAATGTGGAGGACAAATATTAGTATGTGTAGATGGAGAAGGTTGGTATCAAGAAGAAGGAAAACCGGCTCAAAGTTTAAAACCAGGAGATATAGTAACAATTCCTGCAAATGTTAAACATTGGCATGGAGCAAAGAAAGATTCATGGTTTAGTCATCTAGCTATTGAAGTCCCTGGAGAAAACACATCAAACGAATGGTGTGTGCCTGTAACTGATGAAGAATATGATAAATTATAATATATGTAAATATAAACAATAAAAAGGAAGAGACTAAAAATGTTAAACCAATTTTCAAGAACAGAATTACTAATAGGAGAAGATTCAATAGAAAAACTAAATAAATCAAAAGTGGCTATATTTGGAATAGGAGGAGTAGGATCATTTGTAGTTGAAGGCTTAGTACGTGCAGGAGTAGGTAACTTTGTATTAGTAGATAATGATAAAGTTTCTTTAACAAATTTAAATAGACAACTTATTGCTACAACAAAAACAATTGGAAGTTATAAAGTTGATCTTATGGAAGAAAGAATACTTGAAATAAATCCAAATGCTAAAGTAGAAACATACAAAGAATTCTATATGCCAGATTCAGATGTTGAAATATTAGATAAATCTTTAGATTATGTTGTAGATAGTATAGATACAGTAACTGCAAAAATAGAATTAGTTGTAAATTGCAATAAACTTAATATTCCAATAATATCTTCAATGGGAACAGGAAATAAACTTAATCCACATATGTTTGAAATTACTACAATTAACAAAACTAGTGTGTGTCCATTGGCAAAAGTTATGAGGAAAGAACTAAAAAACAGAGGAATACAAAACTTGAAAGTATTATATTCAAAAGAAACACCAGTAAAATCAACAAATAATATAGTAAAAAATGAAATAAAAAGTGAATTAGAGAAAAGTGGAAGTAAAAAACAACAAGTACCAGGAAGCATTTCATTTGTTCCATCAGTTGCTGGATTAATGATTGCTGGAGAGGTTATAAAAGATCTAATTAAATAAAAAATTTTGTATTAAAAAGGAATAAATATGGAAATAGAAGAATATGTAGAATTTATAAGAAAAAAACATAATAATCAAAACAGGATACAAGGAACACCATATTACTTGCATCCTGTTGAAGTAAGCAAAATATTAAAACAAAAAGGATTTTCGAAAGATTATCAAATAGCTGGATTATTTCATGATTTGTTAGAAGATACAGATACTACATATGAAGAAATATTAAAAATTTCTAATTTAGAAATTGCTGAGGCAGTAAGGCTAGTAACAAAAGAAAAAGGATATATAATGGCTGAATATATAGAAAGAATCATGAAAAATGATATGGCAAGAATGGTAAAATTAGCAGATAGAATTCATAATTTAAAAGAAACTAATCTTACTCCAAAAGAATTTCAAGAAAAATATATTAAAGAGACAGAGAAATGGTTTATTGATTTAGCAAAAGATACAGTTTTTGAAAAAGATTTAAATAGCGAATTAAATAAATTAAAGGAATTGCAAAAAAATAAATAGTAGTATTTTATATAATACTGCTATTTTTAATATGAATTTAAGAAGTGCTTAATATGTGTGATATAATATTAAAAATAAACATATATTATTATATTTAAGCATACAATAAATGAAAGTGATAATATAATAATATAAGAAAAATAGTAAAGGAGCTGAAAAAAAGTGAAAGTAATATTAGTAAATGGAAGTCCACATGAAAAGGGGTGTACATATACAGCATTGAAAGAGGTAGAAACTACTTTAAATAAAAATAACATAGAAACAGAATTATTTTGGTTAGGTGCAAAACCAATGGCTGGATGTATTGGTTGTGGAAACTGTTTGAAAAATGGAAAATGTTTCATGGATGATAAAGTAAATGAATTTCTAGAAAAAGTGCCTCATACAGATGGATTTGTCTTTGGAACACCAGTACATTTTGCAGCAAGTTCAGGAATGTTGTCTTCGTTTATGGATAGAGTATTTTATGGAAGAAGAAAATTATTTTCAAATAAAGTAGCCACTGCTGTAGCTAGTTGTCGAAGAGGAGGTGCAACTGCAACATTAGATGAGGTTAATAAATATTTTAGTATAAGTAATATGCCTATTGTTTCTTCTCAATATTGGAATATGGTACATGGCAATAAACCTGAAGAGGTTTTAAAAGATGAAGAAGGAATGCAAACAATGAGAACTTTAGGAAATAATATGGCTTGGTTATTAAAATGTATTGAAGAGGGAAAAAAGGCCGGTATAGATTTTCCTAAAAACGAAGATATTATTTCTACCAACTTTATTCGATAAAATTATATGGTAGAAAAAGAAAGAGACCAAAATCATATCATGATTTCGGTCTTTGTTTTGCGTAGAAACAGAATCTTATTCTTCTATTGCAAAATAACAAATTGGGTAGTAGATATATGGTTTTTTAGTTTCTTGATCTACAAAGACTAATTCGTCAGGATCCAAAATGGTTTCTGAACTGTTAACAATTGAGGCAACAACAGGCTGATTATAAAAACCAGGTTTGTGATACCAAATTTTAGTTTCTTTGTTTTGACGAAGAAAATGAAAATCACCACACGGCATATCTTTAGAGGGTTGTGTGTAAAACAACTTAATTAGATATTCATTTTCCTTTAGATCACGTGGCCCAAACAAACTGAGCTTTCTAAAGGATCTTCCCAAATTTGTTAAATCAAGGATAACCTTTTGGGTTAAATCTTCCTGTGATTCGTAAGGGGAATTTTCTGTGAAACCAGGGACGTAATCTTCACCTGTTTCGCTAGGACATAAACATCCGATTGCGAAAGCATAGCAATTAATCTTAAGAGCTAATTCTTCAGATAAGGGAATCACGTCGCGATTCTTTACAGAAAATAGCCGGTTTTCAGTTACAAAACTTTCTTTCATTTCTTTAATGGTCATACTTATGACTCCTTTCATGTGCTACATTTGAGTTACTACTACACTTAATTATAACATAATTTACATAAAAAATCAATTTGATAGATATTTTAAAAAGTATTGAAATATGAATAGAAGAGATATATAATATGTAGAAAAAAATGGGAGATAAAAAAATGTTAAACCAAATTGAAATATATTTTTTATTATTTATGTCATATGCATTTTTAGGGTGGTGCATGGAAGTTACATGTAAATTAGTACAGTTTAAAAAATTTATAAATAGAGGATTTTTAATAGGCCCATATTGCCCAATTTATGGATGGGGAGCATTAGCCATAAGTATATTATTAAAAAAATACACTTATGATGTTTTTGTACTGTTCGTAATGTCAGTATTAATATGCTCTATTATTGAATACTTTACAAGTTATTTTATGGAGAAAAAGTTCCATGCAAGATGGTGGGACTATAGCAATAAAAAATTTAATATTAATGGACGTATTTGCTTGGAAACATTGGTACCATTTGGATTATTAGGAGTAATGATAATGTATGTTACAAATCCAATTTTGTTAAATGCATATCAAGCTATACCTACAACAGTGCTTAATATTATATCTATTATATTATTTATTGTATTTATTATAGATAATATAGTTTCATCAAATATAATATCAACTGTAAACATTGAAGGAAGCAAATTAGTAAAAGATAATACGCAAGAGATAACGGAAAAAGTAAAACAAATTTTAAGAGAGAAATCATGGTTACATAGAAGATTAATGGATGCATATCCTAACTTAAAGGACATTAAAGTAAAAATAAAAAACAAAGTAGAGACAAAAATTAAATAAAATTGGAGGAAAGAATGGACTGCAATGGAAATATAGGAATTTTTGATTCTGGAATTGGGGGAGTAACAGTTTTAAGAGAGATAATAAAAATGTTACCAAATGAAAATTACATATATTATAGTGATTCAAAAAATAATCCATATGGTGATAAAAGCCATGCAGAAATATTAACAATATGTGATGAAATAGTGGAAAAATTGATAAATATGAACTGCAAAGCAATTGTTATAGCTTGTAACACAGCAAGTGCCAAAGCTGTAAAATTTTTAAGAAATAATTTTGATGAAAATCCGTCAGGGAAGATGGAGACAGAATTGTAAAATAGATGTGAGAAGAGACAGATTGCATGGAATATGTGGTCTGTCTCTTTTGCATTAAAAAAGGGCGAAGTTCTGGCCATTGTAGGAGAGTCAGGATGCGGGAAAAGTGTGCTCTGT
>CAKPRW010000084.1 GCA_934183045.1 uncultured Clostridia bacterium | reverse complement strand
ATGTGGAGCTGCTCAATTAGAAATAATGGATCAAACTAAAAAAATAATGGACAAATATTTAGAAGAAGTAAAAGATATTCCAGAGCTATATGAAGAATTATTACCATATTCTAAAGGGGCAAGGTGTACATTCCCAGAATGGAAGTGTACAGCACCATGTGTATTTGGACCAAAGAAAGCAATGAATAGAAAAATTTAATAAAATATATTATAAATATGAAATAAAAAGTAATGAAAGAGGAGAAAGAAAAATGTTAAGTATCATAGTAGCAAAAGCAAAAAATAATATTATAGGTAAAGATAATAAAATATTATGGGATCTACCAGAAGATAAAAAAAGATTTAGAGAAATTACAGAAGGACATCCAATAATTATGGGAAGAAAAACTTTTGAATCATTAGAAGAAAGTTTACCAAATAGAAAAAATATAGTATTTACACAAAATCCTGATTTTAAAGTAAATGAAGAAAATGTAGAAATAGTACATTCTTTATTACAAATACAAGAATACATAGAAAGCGAAGATGAATGTTTTGTAATTGGTGGAGCAATGATTTATAATTTCTTAATGCCATATGTGAAAAAAATGTATGTAACACAAATTGAAAAGGATTTTGAAGGAGATACATTTTTTCCAAGAATAGATGAAACAAAATGGAAAGAAATTTCAAGAGAAAAAGGAATGAAAAATGAAGAAAATAATTTAGATTATGAATATATAGTTTATGAAAGAAACTAGAGAGTTTGGAGAATGTATTTTTACATTCTTCTATTTTTTTTTGCAAAAAAAGTAAATATATGGTAAAATATAATTATGTAAATAGTACACAAACAATTGCTTTGTAAAGCAAAATAGGAGGAAAGAAAACATGAAACTATTTAAAAATTGCCCAGGAGAAAGACACAAGCGGAAAGAATGTGATGGATGTCCATTGTTAAAAAGGTGTTTAGTAAAGAAGGTTAAACGGAGAATAAGAAAAAATTTCTTTAAAATATTATGGATGTTACTTATATTAATATCTATTGTCATAATCTGGATTGTCAAACCTGGTAATGAAAATCAGGATAAGAATACAAAAAATAAGGAATATGGCGTGTCATCAATAACTAACAATGTTACAGTGACAAATATAAATGTTAAAGTAAAAGAAGTAAAAACGACCGTTAAACCAAAATCGAAGAAGAGTATCAAAAAAATAGCCAAGACTAAAAAGACTAAAAAATCAAAGTCTAAAGCTAAGATAACTTCTTCTAAGACACTTGAGATTTATTCATCTCTAAATGACTCGGATAAAAAGCTAATGGAAAAAGTAGTTTATGCGGAGTCAAGAGGAGAGCCTTTTAAGGGACAAGTAGCTGTTGCAGCAGTTATTCTGAATAGATATACATATTGTAATCAGAAACAATCTATCAGAAAAATTGTAACTCAGCCAGGTCAGTTTGCTGACATATCTTCCATTACACAGAAAATGCTAGATGCATATCCTGATTGCAAAAAGGCGGTGGAAGAAGCTTTAAAGGGAAATGATCCAACAAGAACTAAATTTTCAAAAGGAGCTAGATACTTCTATGAACCAGATCTTGTGAGTGATTATCAAAAAAGCATAAGACAAAACATCGAAATATTGCAAATTGGAAGTCATTATTTTCATAATGATTTTAGCAAATAATTCCAATATTCTTGTTAACTCATATGTGTTAAGCAGTGCACACATATGAGTTTTCTCCTTTTTATTTTTTGTATGTAATCAAAGTTTTTGGTTAGACTAATTTTGGAGGATGAGAAAATGTTTAAACCAACAGCTATCTATTATGAAAAAGAGATTACAAATTATGATTTAGGAAAAGAATTAATGGATAAATATAAAGAAGTACCAAAAATAGAAATAGAAAATCATAATAACATAGAAGAGATGAGAAAAAAACAAAATAGTGAATTTGCTCATATGAAAAAGAATTTAATAATTGGAGTCAGAAAAACACACAAATTTGTAGAGAATCATAAAACTTCAGATTACTTAGTTCCATACACATCATCTGGATGTACAGCAGCATGTATGTACTGTTATTTAGTTTGTAATTATAATAAATGTGCTTATTTAAGATTGTTTGTAAATAGAGAAAAAATGCTAGAAAAAATAATAAAAACTTCAGAATCATCTGAAAAAGAATTAACATTTGAAATAGGAAGTAACAGTGATCTGATTTTAGAAAATACAATTACGGGAAATTTAGTGTGGACTATTGAAAATTTTAAAAACACTAACAAGGGAAGATTAACTTTTCCAACTAAATTTGATATGGTAGATGATATTTTGCCATTAGATCATAAAGGGAAAGTAACTATAAGGATGAGTGTAAATCCAGAAGAAATTATAAATAAGGTGGAATTTGGAACATCTAGATTAAAAGGAAGAATAGAAGCTATAAACAAATTAAAGGATGCGGGATATAAAGTAGGAATATTAATTGCACCAGTAATAATGGTTGATAATTGGAAAGAATTATATTTGGAATTAATACAAAAGTTAAATAGTGAATTATCTCAGAAAGTTAAAAATGATGTGTTTTTTGAAATAATATTTATGACATATAGTTATGTTCATACGAAAATAAATGAAGAAGCTTTTCCAAATGCAATCAATTTATATAATAAAGAATTAATGACTGGGCGAGGAAGAGGAAAATATATGTACAAAAATGATTTAAGAAAAGATGGTGAACTGTTTTTTAGAGAACAAATGAAAAAGTATTTTCCTAATAATCCGATTGAATATATAGTATAATCAATTAAAATAATATATAACATAAATTATGCAAAAAATAGGCTATATATAAATGAGGAATAGAATTAATAATTAATAAAATTAAATATGGAATAAAATGCTTAAAAACACTTGAAATTTATTCCAATATGTAGTAAAATAGGTATGTCAAAAAAGACATACCTTTTACTTAGCTTTAAGATAACACCTAAACTTTTGGCTCAGTTAAAGGGAAAAAGAAAATAAAGGTGTAAAGTTAAAAATAACAAAGCTAATATTTTTAACTGAGTTGTGCCTTGAGAAAGGAGAAAACATAAATGACAAAGGAAAGAAAACAAGAAATCATTAATACTTATAAAAGAGAAGAAAATGATACTGGTTCACCAGAAGTTCAAGTTGCTCTTTTAACAGAAAGAATTAATGAATTAACAGAACATTTAAAAATCCATAAAAAAGACAATCATTCAAGAAGAGGTCTTTTAAAAATGGTTGGTAAAAGAAGAAATCTATTAAATTATTTATCTAAAAAAGATATTAATAGATACAGAGCAATTGTTGAAAAATTAGGATTAAGAAAATAAAAAAGATAAAAAGCCTATGCTTGTTTTAGCACGGGCTTTTTAGCAAATTTTATGAACAAATTTCTAATTTTAATTATTAAGCAAGTAATTAGATAAGTAGCTTGTATAATGCATTATAAAAAAAGAAATTTAATATTTATAATGCATTATAGAGGTTACAATCTAAACTTGCTAAAAAGGAAAAAGGGAAGATAAAGGAGTGTCCCCCAATCCCTTAAAGAGGGAAAAAAGGAACGTCCCAAAATCCCGGAAAGAAAGGAAGATTTATTATGTTTAAAACTTATGAAACAGAATTAGCAGGTAGAAAACTTGTAATTGAAACAGGAAAGATGGCTGGATTAGCTAATGGAAGCGTGTTGGTTCGCTATGGTGATACATGTGTGTTGGTTAATGTTACAGCTTCTAAAGAACCTAGAGAAGGTATAGACTTTTTTCCATTATCAGTAGATTTTGAAGAAAAGTTGTATTCAGTAGGAAAAATTCCTGGTGGTTTTTTGAAAAGAGAAGGTAAACCAAGTGATAAAGCAATTTTGACTTCAAGAGCTATTGATAGACCATTAAGACCATTATTCCCAAAAGATTTTAGAAATGATGTTGTTGTTGTTGCAACTGTACTTTGTGTAGAACAAGATAATTCACCAGAAGTAGCTGCTATGATAGGTGCTGCATCAGCTTTAGCAATTTCAGATATTCCATTTAATGGACCAACAGCAGCTGTAAATGTTGGATTAGTTGATGGTAAAATTATTATTAACCCAACAGAAGAACAAAGAGCAAAAAGTGATTTAACATTAACAGTAGCTGCAACAGAAAAGAAAATAACAATGATAGAAGCAGGAGCAAATGAAGTTCCGGATGATGTAATGCTAGAAGCAATTAAAACAGCTCATGAAGAAATTAAAAAGATATGTAAATTTATTACAGAAATTCAAAATGAAATAGGAAAACCAAAATTTGAATATAAATCATTTGAAGTTGATCATGATGTTTATGAATTTGTAGAAGAAAACTTTAAAGAAGAAATGAAAGAAAAAGTCCAAGAAGCAGATAAAGAAACAAGAGATAATAACATAGATGAATTAACTGCCAAAATAGAAGAAGCATACGCAGAAAAATTTGGAGAAGAGACATTTGAAGAACATAAATCAGATATCGGAGAGGCTATTTATAAATTAGAAAAAAAATGTGTAAGAGAAATGATATTTGTAGAACATAAAAGAGTAGACGGAAGAGCTTTAGACGAAATAAGACCTTTATCATGTGAAGTTGGGTTACTTCCAAGAGTACATGGTAGTGCTTTATTTACAAGAGGACAAACTCAAGTATTATCAGTTGCAACATTAGGTATGATATCAGAAGAACAAAAATTAGATGGTATAGACACAGAAGAATCTAGAAGATATATGCATCATTACAATTTCCCAAGTTATTCTGTAGGTGAAGCAAGACCATCAAGAGGACCTGGAAGAAGAGAAATAGGACATGGAGCTTTAGCAGAAAAAGCATTAGTTCCAGTATTACCATCAAAAGAAGAATTCCCATATGCAATAAGAGTTGTATCAGAAGTGTTATCTTCAAATGGATCTACATCTCAAGCTAGTATTTGTGGAAGTACATTATCTTTAATGGAAGCAGGAGTTCCGATTAAAAGACCAGTTGCAGGTATTTCAACAGGATTAGTAACAAATCCAGATAATGATGAAGACTATGTAATGTTAGTAGATATTCAAGGATTAGAAGATTTCTTTGGAGACATGGATTTCAAAGTTGGAGGAACAGAAAAAGGTATTACAGCAATACAAGTAGACATTAAATGTGATGGATTGACATATGAAATAATTGCAGAAGCATTTGAAAGAACAAGAAAAGCAAGAAAACATATATTAGAAGATGTTATGATGCCAGTTATTTCAGAACCAAGAAAAGAAATTTCAAAATATGCTCCAAGAATAGTAACAACACAAATTAAAGTGGAAAAAATCAAAGATGTAATAGGAAAAGGCGGAGAAACAATTAACAAAATTATAGACAATACAGGTGTTAAAATTGATATAGAAGAAGATGGACAAGTGTTAATATATTCAACTGATAATGAAAAAGCAAAAGAAGCATTAGAAATGATTGAAGATATAGTTAGAGAAGTTGAAGTTGGCGGAATCTATTATGGAGAAGTAACAAGAATAATGCCATTTGGAGCATTTGTAGACTTAGGATGTGGCGGAAAAGAAGGATTACTACACATAACAAAAATTTAAAATGAAAGAGTAAAAAATGTAGAAGA
>CAKPRW010000083.1 GCA_934183045.1 uncultured Clostridia bacterium | reverse complement strand
TAATTCTTAGGTTAAAGAATTATACCGCTTCGGTTTATTCTCTAAAGGATTTTATTGTTTACTTTTCAATGTACTTTCTGTTCCTTTTTGCGGAACAATTTGCATTATACTATACCTTTTTATGTTTGTCAACACTTTTCGACAACTTTTTCAAACTTTTTTATTTTCGAATTTTTAGGCAAAATAAAAAACTAGTAATTGCTTTTTTATTGTATTCATAATTTGTAATTTTATTACTAATTCTTGAGTTCGTCTATTAATTCTTCGTTTGTTATAAGGTACTTTTTTATATTACCATTTTTAAGATATAATGTCAATAGGATTTTCAAAATATTTTTAAAAATTTTCTATTTGTTTTTTATATCAAGATAATATTTCTTAACGCTTAATTATAATATCATTTATAACTTATTATGTCAATACTTTTTTGCTATTTTTTTAAATTATTTTTATACACTATAATATATCTCAATATTATCAATATATATTCCCATTTAACTAAGCTCTCAGATTCCATTTTTCATTTTATTTAAATCTCCACAAGTATTAAATCATCTCCTATACATTTTATATTTTTCCAGGGTATTACTATATCATTTCCTTGTGAAAAAATGTTTAATATTTTACTACTACCAGGAACTATTATATGTGTTATTGTTCCTGTTTCCAAATCTGCACAAACATCTTGAACATATCCTAACCTTTTACCATTTACAATATTAACTACTTCTTTATGTTTAAAATCTAATCCTTTATCTTGCATACAACAAATCCCCCTTCTGCATTATATTCATAAATATAAATAGTATGTTAGTTTAATTGATCAACAAATTAAATATATAAACACTTTTATATGTTACTTTATAATAAAAACCTAATAAACTTTCTATAAACTGAAAGTCTATTAGGTCTTTAAATCATTTATATTTATTCTATCTCATAATTCATTTGTTCGTCATCTTCTATATCATCTTCTGCATCGTCATTTTCTTCATTATCATCTTCTATTTCTATACCATAGTCATTCATATCTTCTTCTGTTTCTTCGCTATCTTCTTTATCATTTTCGTCTAATCCTAATATTCCTAAATCTTCAATCTTTTTATTCCATTTTTGTTGAAAGCTCTCACCAATTTCCTGAAATAATTTAGTAATTTCTTCTGCTGACATTTCATTTAAGTTAATTATATTTTCTTTATTATCATTTAAATTAACAATTTCAACATCATTTTTATATTCTGTTTTGTTATTTATATTAAGTTTTAAATCAACTTCTTCTATCGTTGATGCTAACTCAACGTTTAATTCATTTGTCCCTTTACCATTTTCGCCTTTTTTAGTAACATTAAATTTAACATTTTTCTCTTCATCTTGAACTAATTTAATATTACCTTCAATATTAGTTGCATTATTTTCTGTTTTTACTACATAATCGATAACTATTTTTTCTTCTTTTGTATTATTATTTGTGTCTTCTTCATAATCATCTCTATAATAGTCACTAGTTTTATTTACAGGAAATAGCATTTCTATATAATTTCTGTCATTTCTTTCATAATAATCAATTTCAAATATTCTTTCTTCGTCTTTTGATATTTCAGTTCTGTATACTTTCCCTTTAGTTTCATATACATCAATCTTCATAACAGAACTCTCACTTGCATTTTCTAATTCGGATTTTAGATCATTTTGCATTTTTTCGATATATTCAATAATTTTATCTTTTGTAAGTGTTTCTGTCTCACTATTTTGATTTTTTTCATCATTTACTAACTGATATTCTTTTGCTCCTATACCCAAAAAAGAATCTTGCATGTATTTATTATATTTGTCTATAATTAAATCTAAAGTCATATCATCTTTTTTTAAAGTTTCAAAGAAATTATTTGTAATATTTATAATGTCTTTTTCACTTAATTTCATTTCATATTTGTTTACTGAAATTTCCTTATTGTCTATTTTGATATTTTCATTTTTTGTTTTTTCGAATTTATCTTCTTTAAGATTTTCATTTAAAAATTTTTTATATTTATCTGTAATGTTTTTTTGTTCTTCATTACTAATGTATAAAAAGCTATATATATCCACAGGTGTAATCTTATCAGGTACATCTTGAAGTTGATCATCATCCATACCTAATTTTTTAAAAAACTCTTTTAAATTATTATTTTCTATTGATATATATTTATCTTCATTAAGATAATCGGATTTAACAGCATATGTATCATTATTTTGGACTAATTCTACTTCAGCAAGTTCTTTTTCTCCCATACTTGCATTAATTCTATTATAAGAACTATGTTCTTTTGAGTTGACTTTTTGTTCAACTGTAAATTTTAGTTCTTCTGCACTTTCATTTGTATATTCTGAATCCGTTTTAAAATATTCATCATCTTCCATTTTTATATTTAATTTCATTTCAGTGTTTGAAATATATGATTTTGATTCATTTTCTTTTATTTGTTCCAACATTTGTGTATAATTAATTTCTTTGCCATTGCCAATTTGTTTACTTAAATATTTAAAAAATAACTGCTTTGGTGATTTAAATATATCAGTAGTAAAATACAATATTGCAGTTGCTATAATTAAAATCAATACAATAATAATTATTAGCATAGTAATTATTTTCTTTTTTGATTTCATACTTATTTCCCCCTTTTATATGTTGTATCATACTATTTTTAATCTATTTTTGCAATACTTTACTCATATTATTAGCAAATTAAATTACTCCTTTACTATAATGCAAAGGAGTAATTTAATTTGGTTTTTAATTTTTATTATTTATATAGTCTTTTTATATGTTGAATTGCACTTTTTTCTAGTCTTGATACTTGTGCTTGAGATATTCCTATTTCATCTGCTACTTCCATTTGAGTTCTACCATCAAAGAATCTTTTCATTATAATCATTTTTTCTTTGTCATTTAATTTTTGTAATGCTTCTTTTATGGTCATGTTTTCTGCCCATAGTTCATCAGTGTTTTTAGTATCTTTTACTTGTTCCATAATATTAATACTATCTGTTCCATCATTATATGCAGGTTCTTGTAACGACACCGGATCTTGTATAGCATTAAAACTAAAAGCTATATCTTCTTTTTCAACACCTAATTCTTTTGCCATCTCTTCTATGTGTGGTTCTCTTCCATGTTCTTTGGTATATCTTTCTTTAAACTGTATTGCTTTATAAGCTAAATCTCTTACTGATCTACTAACTCTTATACTATTATTATCTCTTAAATATCTTTTTACTTCTCCTATTATCATTGGTACTGCATAAGTACTAAATTGTACATTTTGACTTAAATCAAAATTATCTATAGCTTTTATCAATCCAACACATCCTACTTGAAAAAGGTCGTCCGCACTTTCACCTCTTCCATAAAATCTTTGTATCACACTTAATACTAACCTTAAATTACCATTAATAAATGTGTCTCTTGCTTCTTCATCTCCTGATTTTATTTTTATAAATAGTTCTTCTTTTTCTTCTTTACTTAATAAAGGTAATTTTGAAGTATTTACTCCACATATTTCAACCTTGTTGTTTAACAAAAGAAAAACCCCCTTCAAAAATACTCATTTAAAGTATTTCCAAAAGAGGATTTTTTATACTTAACCAATTTTACTACTAATTTCTTTTTTCATTTTTCCTATTATTTTCTTTTCTAATCTAGATATGTAACTTTGAGAAATACCGAAGTTCATCTGCTACTTCTTTTTGAGTTTTTTCTTTTCCGGTTTTAAATCCAAATCTCATTTCCATTATGTCTTTTTCTCTATTGTTTAATTTTTGTATTGATGCTCTTAATAAAATTTTATCAACTTCATCTTCTAAATTTCTAGATGTAATATCCGGCTCTGTTCCCAATATATCAGATAATAATAGTTCATTTCCATCACTATCTTTATTTAATGGTTCATCTATAGACACTTCTCCCTTGATTTTATTATTTTTTCTTAAAAACATTAGAATCTCATTTTCTATGCATCGTGATGCATATGTTGCTAATTTGATTTTTTTATCTGAGTTAAATGTATTTACACCTTTCATCAATCCTATCGTTCCTATTGAAATTAAATCTTCTATACCAACTCCGAGTATTTTCAAATTTTTTAGCTATATATACAACCAACCTTAAATTTCTCTCTACTAATTTTTGTCTTACCTGTAAATTATCTTCTAAAGACAATTTATTAATAAGTTCTGCTTCTTCTTCGGGATCTAAAGGCGGAGGTAATGTCTGGCTTCCTGCTATATAAAAAATAGGTAAATATTCTATTTCGTTTTTATCATTTAAATATTTTGCACATATAGTATTTATACTATTTTTTAATAAATCTACTATTTTCATTAGATCACTCCCTTTATAATAGTTCAATTCCAATTAATCCCCTATATTCTCCTCTTTTTGTTAAAGATTTATTATAAATTCCTATTATAACATTTTCTATTTTTTTTATCTCTTCATCCCTTATTATTTCTATATACTCTGGTTTAATTCCTAATAACATACCATTTTGTTTTCCTAACGAAGAATATGGTATTAATTTCAATCTTGATATGTATTCTTGTTTTATTTTTTCTGGTATTTTGTCAAAATCACCTCCTATTATATTTTCTAAATTATTTAGTATTTCTTTCGGAATGCATTCATATAAAAGTGTATATTCTAAAACAACAACAGGTGTATTGGTAATAGGTTCTTTCAACAAATTACCTGTATCTATCATTACTGTTGTTTCAAATATTTTGTCATTTAGTTTAACCTTTATTGAACAGAACATATCTTTGTTTGATATCTTCGTTTTTACAATTTTAAAAGATGTAACTATAATAAAAAAGGCAATGATGCTTCCCAATAATATTGTCTTTAAAGGATAGGTCCCTAAAAACAATCCGTTTTTCATAAAGATTTCTTGTGGTTTTACTATATATATTAATGCAAATGCTGCTCCTCCAAATACAAATGAAGTCATGTAGAAAATTAATATATGTTTCCACAATTTTTTTATACTTTGTGGATTATATGCTATATAAACTATTATTATTGATAATATAATTTTTAATATAAAACTTGAATAAATTTCTAAGATAGAAGTATATTCCACAATAGAATAAATAGCTCCTAATAGGCTAGCCAATAATAATCTTATATTATTTATTTTGGTTTTTATAATTATTCCTGTAGCATACAAAATAATAAAATTCATAATTAAGTTTTCAATTAAAACCACATCCAAATAAATTGTCATGATATCACCTGCTCAATTATCTTACTACTTTGTTTTTAAAAAATCTGTCTTTTCTTATGGGCGAAAAAAAGAAATAATCGACATTATTCAACTTAAATTATAAGATACTAATCTCTTCTTGCTTGCATATATTATAGAATTAAAAGCAAAAAAGACAATTAAGCTTTTCACTTAATTGTCCTTTGGTATTATTTGATTACATGTTTTTATTTTTATTTTTTCTTAAAAATGAAGGAATATCTAAATCATTTTGTGATGAACTTGTTTCAGAACTTGATGGTATAGAGTTTATTTTCTTTTCCCATGTTTTTGAAACGATATTATCTACACCAATACTTGAAATTGATTCGTTCTTTTCAAATCCTGTTGCTA
>CAKPRW010000082.1 GCA_934183045.1 uncultured Clostridia bacterium | reverse complement strand
GCATAATTCCCTTTAATATTGAGTCAATTTTTGTTCCATATTCTATTGAATCATCAAACTCAAATATTATTTCTGGTGTATTTCTCAAATTCACTCTTTTGGCTAATTCTGAACGAACAAATCCTGATGATTTTTTTAATGCTGCTAAAGTTTCTTTTATATTTTTTGAATTTAGAATACTTACATATACTTTTGCATATTTTAGATCGTTTGTTACTTTAACTTTGGTAACACTAATTAAACCTGTTGCATTTGGATTTTTTAGCTCATAACTTATAATTTGGCTTAACTCTTTTCTATATTCTTCTTCTATACGTCCTAATCTATTTTTATTTTCAGGCATTTTTACCTCCTTTTCCAGCCTCAAATAATATAATATTTAAATGAAGCTTTTTTATTATTTAAAAAATCTGAAAAGGAGTGTCCCTTAATCCCTTTTAGAGGGATTTTAAGGAACGTCCCCTAATCCCTATTTCTATCTTTTTATTTCTTCCATGATGTATACTTCTATTATGTCTCCTTCTTTTATGTCGTTGTAGCTTTCTATTTGAATTCCACATTCGAATCCTTTTGTTACTTCTTTTACATCATCTTTGAATCTTTTTAGTGTTGCTAAGTGTCCATCATGTATTACAACGTTTTCACGTATTACTCTTACTCCAGCATTTCTTTCTACTTTTCCTGAAAGTACATATCCTCCCGCAATTGTTCCAACGTTAGAGATTTTAAATGTTTGTCTTACTTCAACGTTACCAATTACTTTCTCTTCGAATTCTGGGTCTAACATTCCTTTCATAGCTGCTTCTACATCTTCTATTGCTTGGTATATTATTGAGTATTGTTTTATTTCAACTTCGTCTTTTTCTGCTATTTCTTTTGCCATGCTGTCTGGTCTTACATTGAATGCTATAATAATAGCATTTGAAACTTTAGCAAGTGTTACGTCTGATTGATTAACTGCTCCTGCTGCACTATGGATTACTTTAACTTTTACTTCTTCATTTGATAGTTTTTCAAGTGCTTGTTTTACTGCTTCTACAGATCCTTGTACATCAGCTTTTACTATTAAGTTTAATACTTTTAGGTTTCCTTCTTCCATTTGACTAAATAGATTATCTAATGTAACTTTTGTTGTTGCATTTATAGCTTTTTCTCTTTGTTGACGTTTTCTTCTTTCTATTAGGTGTTTTGCCATTTTTTCATTTTTAACTTCGTAGAAAGTATCACCTGCTTGTGGTACTTCTGTTAATCCCATAATTTCTACAGGTGTAGATGGTCCGGCTGCTTTTACGCTTTTTCCTTTATCATCTTTCATTGCTCTTATTCTACCAATAGAAGAACCAACAACTATTGTGTCTCCAACATCTAATGTTCCTCTTTGAACAAGCATTGTTGCAATTGCACCTTTTGATTTGTCTAAACGTGCTTCTATAACAGCACCTTTTGCTTGTTTATTTGGATTAGCTTTTAATTCTAATACATCAGCTTCTAATAATACCATCTCTAATAATTGGTCGATGTTCTCGCCTTTTTTAGCTGATATAGGTACAAATATTGTGTCTCCACCCCATTCTTCTGGTACCAAATCATATGCCATTAATTCTTGTTTTACTTTTTCAATATTTGCATCTGGCAAATCTATTTTATTAATAGCAACTATAATTGGTATTTCTGCAGATTTAGCATGGTTAATTGCTTCTACTGTTTGTGGTTTAACTCCATCATTTGCTGCTACAACCAATATTGCTATATCTGTTATTTGTGCTCCTCTAGCTCTCATTGCAGTAAACGCTTCATGTCCTGGTGTATCTAAAAATGTTATTTCTCTATCATTTACTTTTACCTTATAAGCACCAATCGCTTGTGTAATTCCTCCAGCTTCTCCTTCTATTACATTTGTTTTTCTAATTGTATCTAATAGTGAAGTTTTACCATGGTCTACGTGTCCCATTACAACTATAACTGGTGGTCTTTCTCTTAAATCTTCTTCTCTATCTTCTGAATCATCAAATAATATATCTTCTTCTGTTACAGTTTCTTTCTTGCTTGCTGTAATTCCAAATTCTTGTGCGATTAAATAAGCTGTATCAAAATCAATTTCTTGATTTATTGTTGCCATTATTCCATAACCTAATAATTTTTTAATAACTTCTGCTGTTGTCTTTTTCATATCAGCAGCTAAATCTTTTACAGTTATACTCTCTGGAATTTCTATTTGTGTTAATTGGAATATTTTTTGTTTTGTTCTTTCTTCTTGATTTTTATTATTTTTCTTCTTTCCTCTTCTTCCACGTTGTGTTGTTAAATCATAATAATCAAGCATTCCACCTTCTTGATCATCAAACATATTTGATAATTTATTTGTTTGTTTAAGATTTTTTAATTTTCCTTCATCAAAATCATTATCTCCATTTCCTCTTCTTGATTTTGATTTTTTTGTTGTTTTGTTTTCATTAAATTTGTTGTTATTTTTTTGTTTATCTATTCCTCTGTTATATTCTCTAACGCTCTCTTTTTCAACTGTATCTACGGCCATTATGTTCTTAATATTTTTCTCTATTCCTCTTGCATCTAATGGTCTTTTTCCAAATCTATCTGAATTATCATTTCTATTATTATAGTTATTATTGTTTCTATTATAATTGTTATTTCTATTATTATAATTATTTGAATTATAACCATTTGAGTTGTTTCTATTATAGTTATTTCCGTTATTTGAATTATTTCTATTGTGGTAACCGTTATTGTTGTTGTTAAAGTTTCTATTATTATTTCTATTTCTAAAGTCAGTTGTTAGTTGTCTTCTTTGAATATTATTTGTTTTACCAGTATTTTCTATTTTATTTTCTTTTATTGGTTCTTTTTTATTATCATTCACTTTTTCTACAATTTCTGCCTTTTCTGTTTTTTCTATCTTTTCTTCTTTTACTTGTACTTGCTCTTGTTCTTTTTTATCTTCTATTTTTTCTTCTATTTTTTCTTCTTTTTTATCATCAGTTTTTAGACCAAATAATTCACTTACCGTCATAGGTTTATTTGGTTTATTTCTATAAACAATATTATAGTCTTTGTTTTCTTTTCTTTGTACAAATCCTACATTGTTTGATTTTTTATTATCTTTTTTTATTTCTTCTTTTTTCTTTTCTTGTTCGTCTTCACGAGCTATTATAACTTCTCTCCTTATAATAACTGGTGCTTTCTCTTCTTTATTTACTTCTTTTTTCTTTTCCACTGATTGCCCCACTTTTTCTTTTTTATCTTTTCCTTGTTTTTTTACATTATTCTTTTTAGATAATACTTCTTCTATTTTTTTAGCATCACTTTCATCTATGCCACTCAAATGACTTTTTGCTTCTATTTTCAAACTATTTGCTGCCTCTAATACTTCTTTACTGGTTAAGCCTAGCTTTTTTGCTATTTCATGAATCTTTATCTTACCCAATAACATCACCCCCATTATTTATTCTCTGTATTTCATTAACAATATTTATGTCTTTTATCCCTATAATAGCTTTATTGCTTTTTCCTATTGATTTACTTAGATTTTCTATTGTTTCAACTACTATAATTGGTATATTATATTCTTCACTTAATTTTTGAAATTTGCTTTTTGTTCTTTCTGAAGAATCTGTTGCTATTATTATTAAATGTATTTTTCTTTTCTTTATTTCCATTTCCACGCTATCTGCTCCAAAAGCTATATTTCTTGCTCTTGCAGATAGACCAATTAATCCTAAAATCTTGTTATTTGTCAAGAATTACACCTCTTAAACTTTCATAAATTTCTTCTGATATTTTTATATCAAATACTTTTTCTAATCTTTTAGATTTTATAAGCTTTTCCAAACATTTTACATCGTCACAAATATAAGCTCCTCTACCATCTTGTTTTCCAGTTCTATCTATACTTATATTGTTATCTTTGTTTTTCACTATTCTGATAAGATCTTTTTTATCTTTTTTTTCATTGCATCCCATACATGTTCTTTGTGGTTGTCTTTTTATCATATTTGTCCTCCTTTTATTGTATGTTTAACTTTTAGTTTTATTCTGCTTGTTCGTCTGCTTCTTCTTTATTTTCTTGTTCATTTTGCGCTTGCATTAACATTTCTCTGAATTGAGTTTCTGATTTTATATCAATTTTCCAATTTGTTAATCTTGCTGCTAATCTAGCATTTTGTCCTGATTTTCCTATAGCTAATGAAAGTTGATTGTCTGGTACAATTACTTGTGCAAATTTTTCTTCTTCTTTTATATCTACCGCTAAGATTTGTGCAGGTAATAATGCTGATGCTATATAAATTGATGGATCTTCATTCCATTCAATAACATCTATTTTTTCTCCATTTAATTCATTAATTACATTTTGAATTCTTACTCCTCTTTGTCCTACACATGATCCTACTGGATCTATATTTGGATCTGGTGAATATACAGCAACTTTGCTTCTATCTCCGGCATCTCTTGATACACTTTTTATTTCTATTACACCTTCATATATTTCTGGAATTTCGAATTCTAGTAATTTTCTTACAAAATCAGGATGACTTCTTGATACAATTACTTGTGGAGCTCCTTTTGCTCCTTTTTCTACATCTAAAACATATCCTTTTATCTTATCATTTACTCTATATTTTTCTGTTGGTATTTGTTCTTTTGTAGGCATTACACCTTCTAATTTTCCTAAGTCCATTACAACAATATTATGATCTGCTTTTTGGATTAATCCTGAGACAATTTCACCTTTTCTATCGTTAAATTCTGTAAAGATTATCTCTCTTTCTGCTTCTCTTATTTTTTGTATAATTACTTGTTTTGCTGTTTGTGCTGCAATTCTTCCAAAATCTCTTGGAACTATTTCTGTTTCTAATGTATCTCCTTCTTTTAAATCAGGATTTATTTTTTGAGCTTCTTTTACTGTTATTTCTGTTTCAGGATTTTCAACTTCTTTTTTTACTTCTTTTACAGAAAATACATGTGTTGCTCCTGTCTTATCATCCATTACCACTTTTACATTTTCTAATGAATCAAAATTTCTTTTATATGCTGTAACTAATGCTGTTTCTATTGATTCTAGTAAATATTCCTTTTTTATTCCTTTTTCTTTTTCTAACTCCTCTAAAGCTAATATTAATTCTTTGTTATCAATAGCTGGTTGCTCTTTTGGTTGTTTTTTCATTTTTTATTCCTCCCTTTACCAATTATAAACTTTTTTTATTTGTGATATATTTTTACGTTCTATTTTTGTGTCATCTTCTAATTCAATAAACTCTTCGTTGTATTGTTTTAATTTACCTTGAATTTCTTTTTTACCATTTTCATCTTTTTTAAATAGTTTTATATTAATTTCTTCTCCTATGTTTTGTTCTAAATGTCTGTCTTTTCTTAATATTCTTTCTATTCCTGGTGATGATACTTCTAAAAAGTATTGTTCTTTTATATAATTTGCTTCATCTAATATATCTGTAATTGCATCATTCACTTTTTCACAATCGTTTATGTCTATTCCATCTTCTTTATCTATAAATATTCTTAAGAAATAGTTTTTTCCCTCTTTGCAGTATTCTACATCATATAGTTCATAATCTAAATTTTCAATTATTGGTTCCACTAATTTTGTTACTTTTTCTTCTATA
>CAKPRW010000081.1 GCA_934183045.1 uncultured Clostridia bacterium | reverse complement strand
AGGTGATAGTATTTTAATCCAAAAATCACAGCTTAAATTCTGGTATATAGCATAACTTATTTCTGAAGAAAAGAAAAACAATATGCTTCCAATTCCTATAGAAAATATAAAAGAATTTTTAAAAATAGTCTCACAAACATATTTCATTCTATTATGATTATTTCCGGCAAGAAGTCTTGAAAATTCAGGAACAAGTAAGGAAGCAAATGAAGTTATAAATACACTAAAAAACATTAAAATAGGCATTACCATTCCGTTTATAATTCCATAGTTTGAAATTGCAAGTGAATATGAAATTCCTGATTTTTCTAAGCTAGTAGGTATTAGAAATTGTTTGAAAGAAGAAAGCCCAGAACGTATATAAGAAGTAATTGCAACTGGAAACGAAATTTTTAAAATTTTCTTTTTTACTTTATCGGAACATTTAGAAGATGTATTGAAATTTCTTTTTTCCAACTTATAAAAAATTATATTTAATAAAAAAGAGGCTATTTCAGATACAACATCTGCTAAAATGAGCATAGTACATATTTTATTTATATCATTTGAAAAATAAAAGTTTAGAATTATAATAGTTACTACCATTTTTACAGTTAATTCAAAAGTTTGAGAAATAGAATTTTTAAAGGCTTTTCCAATAGAGTTGAAAAAGCCACCTATAACAGAAGAAATAGCAATAAGAGGGAGTCCTATTGCCATACTATAAATAGGATATACATTAATTTTATCTTTTAAACAAATTTTACTGATTATAGGAGCGAATAAGATCAGAAAAAACATTGCTGTTACTCCTAAAAAACATGCATATGAAATGCAAGTTTTAAGTATATTTATACCACAAGAATAGTCTTTTTTTGCAAGTTTTTCTGACACAAGATATGTGCATGCTAAACTTAATCCAGAAGTTGCAAATGTTATAGCAAACAAGTATACAGACATTACAAGTCCAAATACACCAACAGCTTCTGAACCAACTTTTTTTGCAATATAAATATTAAACACAAATCCAATACTTCTCATAACAAGAGTGGTTACAGTTAATACTATACCATTAATTAAAAATATTTTCGTTCGTCCCAAAAATAATCACCATTTAAATTTATGGTATATTTGCAAGAAATATGATATATATTACTGTACTTTTAAAGATATAATACTAACAGTAACTGCGGTTTTGGAAGCCTGTGAAGATATTTTTATATCATTACCAGTATTATTTATAAATTTTAGATCATAACTTCCATAAGCTACTGCTGCATCTTTTCCTTTTGCTACATACGGAACTTTATTGCTATGTGCATGTCTTTCAGTAATTTTAATAGAAGGAACAGCCAAAACAGCATTATATAGAGTACTACTAATTTGACAATTACCTCCACCTAATCCTTTTTTCTTTTCGCCGTTATTATCATAAATATCAGCTTTTTGATATCCTTTACTAGTTGTAGAAGGGCCTATAGTATTACAAAAAGAAAAACTAGCACCATTTTTTATAGTTGTACCATTTAAAGTTTTACAAGTGATTGCAATATTATTTTGTCTTGAAGAATCTTGCGAATATATTTTAGTTGTAAAAGTAGCAATTTGTTTTTCAATAATCTTTGTTGGCTTATTAGGAGTAGGAGAAACATTGCTATTTTCAGAAGTTTGTTTTTCAGTTTTTGAGCTATTGTTTGATTGGCTATTAGTAGTATTTGTTTGAGATTCGTTTTTATTATTAGTTGTTTCTAGAGATATTTTATTAGCATCATAAGAAGTATTTCCATCTTCCGTATTAGAATTATTATTTCTTGTAAAAAAGAAAAAAGCAAAAACGATTATTATCAAAATTATAATTAAAATTATCCAAATTTTTTTATTCATAAAATCACCACTGATAGTTTAACCAAAACACAAGAAAATTATTGACATTTTAAAAAAATAAAAGTATAATTATAATGTATGAATTAATTTAAGGAGAAAAATAATGCTTTCTAAATACTGGAAAAGAATAGGGATGATAATTTTAATATTTGCGTGTGTTTTCAATGTTATGGGAAAATTAGTAAATAAATTATCATTAAATAAAGAAATGTTATATTCAGCACAATATATGCAACAAGAAGAAAAAGAACAAAAATAAAAAATATACTTGAAAAATTATATAAAATATGATATTATAAAAAACAGTCATGTTATTTAATCTAAGAAAGAGGTGAACTTGAATGAAAAAAAATTTACATCCAGAATACAACCAAACAACTATAACTTGCGCATGTGGTAATGTTTTAGAAGTTGGTTCAACAAAAAAAGATTTAAAAGTAGATGTTTGTTCTAAATGTCATCCATTTTGGACAGGAAACTTAAGACAAGAAACAGTTGGTGGTAGAGCAGATAAATTCAAAAAGAAATATGGTCTTGCATAAGTTAAGATATATTTATAATAAATTGATAAAATGGAGTTTGATTAAATCAAGCTTTATTTTTTTATTTTAAAAATTAAAATTCTTATTTAAAACTAATTTAAACAATAAAAAAGCAGAACTCTTATAATTAAGAGCTCTGCCGCGCCTATATATGGCCTAATTGTTTCTCACTTTTAGTACTGCTTCTTTCATGCAATGGGTCAACCCGGCCCGGTGCTCTAAGAATGTGTACTGAGAGATCTCCTTATGTCCATATATGCCTCCTTTCGGTGACTGTTGGCTTGTTACACATACCGAAGAACGGTATGCAACGTATTATAACAAAAAACTTATATAATGTCAATGGTTTTCAAAATATATAAATAATGAATTAGTATTTTAATAAATAACCAATGAAATACAAGTATTATAAAGGATTTCTTGCAAAAAACGATAAAATATGCAGGTGAAATGGAGGTTGATTAAGTCAAGCTTTATTTTTTTATTTTAAAAATTAAAATTCTTATTTAGAACTAAAATTAATTCAAACAATAAAAAAGCAGAACTCTTATAATTAAGAGTTCTGCTACGCCTGTATATGGCTAAAAAAATAATAGGGGGTACGTTTGTTTGTCGAATAAAATATCCAGATACTCATGAAAGGTCTTATTAAGTAAAACCTGACCAATACCGACATTTTCCGTGATACATACCTGCTTCTCCTCTCTTGATCCTCTCCTTCAAGTTCTGTTTAACCAGAACCATACGCGCGTTGCGTTACGGGTGATGAGCTTAATTGCTCTGCGAAGAACATGGAACGGGAGCTCCTCTTATAACCATATCCATATGTGCCTCCTTTCGGTGACTTGTTGGCTTGTTACATATACCAAAGTATGGTATGTGATGTATTATAACAAAGAATCTACATAATGTCAATACTATTTTTAATGATATAAAAATAATGAAGTGGTATTTTTTATAAATAGAAATTAATATTTTAATAAATAACCACTGAAATACAAATTATTACAAAGAATTTCTTGCAAAAAACGCCAAAATATAATAAAATATGCAGAGAAAATGGAGGAATAAAATTGAATATATCAAATGAAATAAAAACACAGAAACAATATATAGATAAAGTGAAGGAAATAAATGATAATAAAGAAAAATTTTATAATATTTTAACAATGGGATGTCAATTAAATGAAAATGATTCAGAAAAGCTATGTGGAATGCTTGAAGAAATGGGATATTCAAAAACTGATGATATAAATAAAGCAGATATAGCCTTATTTAATACCTGTTGTGTTAGAGAAAATGCGGAAGAAAGACTATTTGGAAAACTAGGAGAACTAAAAAAATTAAGAGAAGAAAAAGGAATTTTGATAGCAATAGGTGGATGCATGATGCAAGAAAAACACATAATAGACAAAATAAAACGTAGTTATCCATTTGTAGATATCTTATTTGGAACACATACATTACATAAATTTCCAGAAGATTTATATAAAGTGCTGAAAGATAAAAAACAACAAGAGGACATTTTAGATATTGATGGAAAAATATATGAAGGGTTGCCAATAAAAAGAGATAATAATTTCAAAGCATCTGTAACAATAATGAATGGATGCAATAACTTTTGTAGTTATTGTATAGTACCATATGTAAGGGGTAGAGAAAGAAGTAGACAACCAATTGATATAATTAATGAAGTAAAAGAGTTAGCAGATAAAGGATATAAAGAAATTACATTACTTGGACAAAATGTAAATTCATATTTAAGAGCAGAAAGAGAAAAAGGAGTTCGACTTGAGGGGGTAAATTCTTTTGCTACTTTATTAAAAGAAATAAATAAAATAGAAGGAATAGAAAGAATACGTTTTATTTCACCTCATCCAAAAGACTTTACAGATGATGTAATAGAAGCTATTGCATCATGTGACAAAGTATGTAAATTAGTTCACTTGCCACTACAAGCAGGCAATTCAAAAGTTTTAAAACAAATGAATAGAAAATATACAAAAGAACAATATATGGATTTAGTGGATAAAATGAAAAACAACATACCAAATTTAACATTATCTACAGACATAATTGTAGGATTTCCAGGGGAAACAGATGAAGAGTTTGAAGATACATTAGATGTTGTAAGAAAAGTTAATTATGAACAAGTGTATATGTTTATATATTCAAGAAGAGTAGGAACACCTGGAGATAGAATGGAAAATCAAGTGCCAGAAGATGTGAAACATATACGTTTTAATAAATTAAAATCTTTGGTAGAAAGCCAAATAGCTCAAAATAATCAAAAATATTTAGATACAACTCAAAAAGTATTAGTTGAAGGAATAAGCAAAAACAATGATAAAATGTTGACAGGTAGAACTGATAGCAATAAAGTAGTTGTTTTTGAAGGAGACGAAAACTTAATAGGAACAATGCAAAACATAAATATTATTTCTGAGCATATGTGGTACTTAAAAGGAGTAATAAAGTAGTTGAACAATATAGAATGGGAAGAGTTCATAACTGAACTTGTTAAAAGAAAAGATAAGACAAATATAAAAAAATTGTGTAAGGATAAAGGTGTAGGATTAGAGACATTATATAGAAAAGTTAGTATATTGAAAGAAACAAATCCAGAGTTATATAAAGAATTTAATACTAAATATCCATACATTCCTCGAGATATAAAAGGAGTAGATTTTGAACAATTAATGAGAGAATCTATACTATTTGGAATTTCTCAGTCAGAATTGGAAGAAAAATATGGTATTACTAAAAGAACAATTCAAAGAAGGTTCAAAAAGATAAAAAATTTGAACCAAGAACTATATGACATATATGAGAGATATACAAGTCTAAAAAAAGGAGAAGAATTAGACTCGAGTTTCATGCTAAAAGTTTCAAAAGAGTATATACCACAGGACATACCTACAATTGAAAATACATTACAAGTAAGAAGAAAAGAATTTTTAAAGAGAATACAAGATATTGAAAATAGTGGGGAGAAAAAAGAAAAGCAACAAACATATAACCATTATAAAGAGCAAATTACTCGTGTAGAACAAGCAATTGAAGCAAGAGATGGGAAAGGAGAATAATAAATATGGCAGAATATTCACCTATGATGCAAAAATATTTGGAAACAAAAGAAGAATACAAGGATTGTATATTATTTTATCGTTTGGGCGATTTTTATGAAATGTTTTTTGATGATGCAGTTACTGTATCAAGAGAACTAGAGTTAACATTAACAGGAAAAGATTGTGGACAAGCTGAACGAGCTCCAATGTGTGGTATACCACATCATGCGGCAGATGTGTATGTTGCAAAATTAATTGCAAAAGGTCATAAAGTTGCGATTTGTGAACAATTAGAGGATCCAAAATCAGCAAAAGGAATCGTTAAAAGAGGGGTTATTAGAGTAGTAACTCCAGGA
>CAKPRW010000080.1 GCA_934183045.1 uncultured Clostridia bacterium | reverse complement strand
TATCTTTAATATCTGATACAGCAAGAACATTTTTTATATTATTTTCTATGTTAGATTTTACTTCATTTAATTTTGATGTATCATCTACATCTACAATACAGTAATTGTAAACTAAATAATCTTTGTAATTAATATCTGTTACAAATTTATCAAACATATCTTCATCTTTTATGTTCATTTCATCCATAACTTTAGTTTTTATATAATGTTCTGGAAATTCGTTTATTGATAAATAACAAAATCCATAATCAGCATGATTTGGGAATATCTCTGATTCATCTTTTACTGAATATACATGATCTGGAACGTTTATTAAACCTAATATTTTCTCTTCTAACACTTCTTTTTCATATTTAATTTTTATAGTATCTCCAACTTTTAAGTTATTGTTTTGAGCGTAAAAATTATCTAGCCAAACTCCTTTTTTATCTTTATCGAATTTTTCTCCATCAATTGTATAAAATTTAGAAATTTCATTTGATTCTATAAAATTCATTTCTAGCGTTTTTTCTTCGTCATTTTCTATTACACCATTAACAGTTAATCTTCTTTCCGCATTTTTCACGTTATCTAATTCTTTTATTTTAGCTAAATCTTCATCAGAAAAATTATTTCCTACTACAACTAAATCTTCTAAATTATTTTGTTCATAAAATGTATCTGCTGTTTTTACCATTCCTCCCATATATGAACGAATTCCTGCATATACCATTACTCCCAAAAATATCATTAAAAATATTGTGACAAATTGTGATAAATTGAATCTTATATCACGAAATAGTTTTCTATTTAACATTTTACCAATTTACCTCCTCAATATTTTTAGGATTTGAATTTTTTTCATTACTTTCAACTTTTCCATTTTTTAATCGAATAACACGATCTGCAACTTCTGCTATTAAACTGTTGTGAGTAACAATTACAACTGTATTTTCTCCATTGTTACTATCACATTGTTTCTTTAATAGTTTTAATACTTCAACACCTGTTTTTGAATCTAGAGCACCTGTTGGTTCATCACATAGAAGTAATAATGGATCTTTTGCTATTGCTCTTGCAATTGATACTCTTTGTTGTTCTCCTCCTGATAATTGATTTGGAAATTTATTGTAGTGTTTTTCTAATCCTACTTCTTTTAATATCTCTTTACTACTTTTTGGATTTTTTACAATATCATTAATTAATTCTACATTTTCTAAAACTGTTAATGTAGGTAAAATATTATAAAATTGAAAAATAAATCCAATATTTTCTGCTCTATACTCTGTAAGCTTGTTATCATTATAATTTGATATTGTTTCTCCTCCTACAACTATTTCTCCTGATGTTGCCTTATCCATTCCTCCAAGAAGATTTAGTAAAGTTGATTTACCTGCACCTGATGGTCCAAGAATTACTACAAATTCTCCTTTGTTGATAGAAAAGTCTACTCCATCTAATGCATTATAACTTTTCTCTCCAATATTATATGTCTTCTTAACGTTTTTAAATCTAATTAATTCACTCATCCCTTTTCTCCTCTTCCTTTCATATATTATTTTACATAAGCAAATATGAATTTTTTTTCATATTTTTTGTTGATTATACTTCTTTTTTATTTCATAGTCAATAGAAATATGAAATTTTTTTCATATTTTCTTGATTTTTATTTTTATTCAATATATAATATCTATAACAAAATTATGAGGTGATAAAATGTCAGATGTAAGAATTCCAACTCAAAAGAGATCAATAGAAAAAAGAAATAAAATAATAGAAAAAGGATTTGAATTAATGTGTGATAAAGGATATTATAATGTTTCTACTGCAGATATAGCCAAATATGCTGGTGTATCCACAGGAATAATCTATCAATACTTTAATGATAAAAAAGATATTTTTATTGAAGGTGTAAAAAACTATTCCGATAAAATCATGTATCCTATGATAAATATTCTTGAAACAGAAAAAATTGATTTAAATAACTTAAATGTTATTTTAAAAAATATGATTAACAAATTTATCGAAACACACACAATTTCAGAAAAAGCACATGAAGAGCTTATGGCAATGTCACATTTAGACAATGACGTTTCTGAAATTTTCAAAAATTCAGAAATCGAAATGACCGAAAAAATAGTTACATTGTTAAACAATAACAATATATCTGTCGCAAATTTAAGAGAAAAAGTCCATATTATTATGGGAATTATAGATAATCTATGCCATGACATTGTTTACCACAAACACAAAAATATCAATTATGACATCATGAAAAATGAAGTTATTAATATAATAATAAACCTATTAAACCAAGATAACTAACAAAAAATACGAATTTATTTTCACTTTAAATTCGTATTTTTCATTTCTAATCTTTAATTCCAAATATTAGCTTAACAAAGCCCCTTAAAAATTTAGGAACTTTTTTTACCACAACTGTCATATGTACCCCTCCTTTTCTTACTAACATGCAAGCCATAAAAACCCTACACAAACCACTGTCACTCCGATTAAAAACAACCATCCTGTTATGGGAAGTAATAAAACCAACAAAATTCCTAAACCCAAACCAATCAAGCACACTGCAAGCGTCTTCTTAAACAAATGTATCATTCTTACCTCCCCTTTCTTTTTGTATATTATATTATACTTCCATTTTATTTGTTCCTCTTTATGTAAAATATCGATCGAGGGGACGCGCCCCTCGGTCGGATTGCCAAAAGGTCTGGGGCTTTTTACTAACTTTTCTGCACAAACTTTAAAACTTTTAATTATTAAAAATATATATTCAATAATTTTTGCTACTAAAATTTGCCAAAAAGCCCCGGCCCTTTTGGCAAATTGGTAATTTTAGCAGTTGACTATCTTATTTTTTTAAGATAATATATATATTAGAAAAGGACGGGATTATATGAATAAGAATGATGCTGTTAATTTGATCGAAATTTTAAAGAAAACTTACCCTGATGCTACATGTAGCTTGGATTTTAAAACTCCATTTCAGCTAGTAGTTGCAGTTATGCTTTCTGCGCAATGTACTGATGAAAGGGTAAATAAGACTACTCCTCAACTTTTTGAACGTTGCAAAACTATTCAAGATTTTGCTGATATTGATATTGAAGAACTTGAACAAATTATTCACCCTTGCGGTTTTTATAAGAATAAGGCCAAAAATATAAAATTATGTGCTAAACAAGTATTAGAAAAGTTTGATGGAAAAGTTCCGGAAACAATGGAAGAATTAACTTCTCTTGCTGGAATAGGTAGAAAAAGTGCAAATGTAGTAATGTTAGAAGCTTTTAATAACCCTCAGGGAATCGCCGTTGATACACATGCAAAAAGAATTTCTAATTTAATTGGCTTATCTTCAAAAAAAGAACCTGAAAAAATCGAGCAGGATTTATTAAAAATATTTCCAAAAGAATATTTAAAAGATATAAATCATTTATTTGTATGGCATGGTAGAAATACTTGCATTGCAAGAAAACCTAAATGTAGCACATGTACTATAAATCATATTTGTTCTAATTACAAAAATAATAAATAGAAAAAATGACAATTTATTTTATAATTTATTGTCATTTTTTTATTGCATAATTTTAGCTTTATAAGTACATATTATCATTAACGTTATAATTTAATGAGGTGATTTCTTGACAAATATTAATTGTTCTTTAAATTGTATTCATCAAAAAGATGGTAAATGTTCTTATACATTAGTTGCTCCTTCAAATATTTCTTCTTCCGAATGTGCTTATTTTAAAGAAAAAAATAATTAATTTTTTAGTTTTCTTTAAATAAATTGACAAATTTATCCTAAAGATATATATTTTGTTATATAAATATTTTTAGGAGGTTTTAATATGTTAAAAAACAAATTTAAAATTATTGCACTAACATTAATAATTTTATTATCAATTATTGTTCCAATTTCAAATGCTGAAAATGAAACTCAAGTAATTAATCAAGATCCAGAGTCTAATGCTAGTCCAGTAAACACTGCTCAAAATGATGATTCATTTAAAAAAAGTGATGTTTATTTATCTGGAGATGATCTAACAATTGATTATATTGTAGACGGAAATTTATTTGTATGTGCAAATTCTGTTACAATTAATTCTCAAATCGGAGGAGACGCTTTTATCATAGCTAATTCAATTACTGTTGGCGAAGAAGGATACATATATAGTAACCTATTTGCAGTATCAAAAAATATAAATATTAAAGGCGTTGTATATGATGTTTATGCTACAACTAATACAGTCGATATATCAGGATATGTATACAGAGATATCAAACTAGCTTGCTCTGATTTAAATATATCTGGAGTTGTTGGTAGAAACGCCTTTGTAAATTGTAATATAATTAATTTCACACAAGCAAACTCTAATAATTCTGAAAACACTGAAAATGCTGATAATACAGAAAACACTCAAAACACTGAAAATACAGAAAATACAGAAAATTCTAAGAGTGCTGATAATTCTGAAGAAGTCGCTAATTCAAAAGGAACTATCAATGGTAATTTAACTTACAGTTCTACTAATAATATTTCTGTTCCAGAAGGATCAGTACTAGGAGAAACAAACTTTACAAAAATTGATAAAGCAGATAACAATTCTTTCAATATTGGACGTATCATGAAAAACATAGCAGCAGCTATATTATCAACTATTATTATATGGCTTCTATGTATTTGGTTAGCACCTAAATTCATTACAAAATCACAAAAATTAGTTACTAAAAAAACATTACCTGTTATAGGCCTTGGTTTGTTAACACCAATTGTTTTAGTTATAGCTTCTATTATTTTAATAATATTAAATGTTACTTTATCAATGGGATTACTATCAATTCTTTTATTAATATCACTACTTACAATTAGTAATTCTGCATTTGTTATTCCAGTTAGTTATTTAATTTGTGAAAAAGCAAATATGAATACAAAAATCAAACAATTTAGTATGGTTGTTATAATATCAGCAGTTTTAGCATTATTAAAATTAATTCCTTATATCGGAGACTTAATTGGATTTATAGCTTCAGTAATAGGATTAGGACTTATTATATCTAGCATATTAATAAAGAATCCAGATGCTGAAAAAGAAGAAACAAAAAAAGAAGATAATAAATAAAATAAAGATTAGAAATTTATCAAAAAAGCTTATATATTAAAATAATATATAAGCTTTTTTATTCTTTTTTATTTATGCAATTGCTTGTACTATTTATTATATGCTTCTTAGTTCATCTATTATATTTTTAAAATTTTTAGCCATTAATATAGCTGTTCCAGATACCAAAATATTAGCACCTGCCTTTTTTATACTAGAAGCAGTTTTTAAGTTTATTCCTCCGTCTGCTTCTATATCGATTTCTATATTTTTCTCAGTAATATAGTTTTTTAATTTTTCAATCTTATCCACCATTTCTGTAATTAAAGTTTGACCACCTTTTCCAGGTTCAACCGTCATTACTAGACATACATGAACATATGGCAAAAATTCATATATTTCTTCTATATCCGTTTCTGGCTTTATTGATATTCCTACCTTGCAATTATTTTGTTTTATATATTCAATTATAGCATATACCTCTTCTTTACTTTTGCATGCTTCGTAATGAAATGTTATTATATTAGGTTCTACCGGTAAAAAATCTTCTATTGCAGTTCTTACATCTTCAACCATCAAATGTATATCTAACGGTAAATTAGAAATCCTTTTTATATATGAGGCATATTCATGCATTTTTTTATAAGTATCTTTTTCAACAAACTTACCATCCATTACATCAATATGCAAAAAGTCCGCATTAGAATCATTTACTTTTTTTACGGCATTAATTAATCTGTCATATTCTTTTAATATTGATACTGAAACTTTCATATTTTACCTCTTATTTTGATTTATTTGTTCTATAAATTTTTTATAATTATCATATCTAGAATCTAATATAATTTTTTCTTTTAACATTTCTTT
>CAKPRW010000079.1 GCA_934183045.1 uncultured Clostridia bacterium | reverse complement strand
GAAATATGTTGATACACATATTAATTATGATAATAGTTATAATATTTGGTATTATTTTTAAAATTGACAAGACGGAATGGATGATTTGTATAATACTTTTTGCGATGGTTATAGCTGGAGAATTGTTCAATACTTCAATTGAAACAATTGTTGATATGATTACACTTGAAAAAAACGAAAAAGCTAAAATAGCAAAAGATGTTTCAGCAGGTGCTGTACTAGTATTAGCAATAGGTTCAGCATGTATTGGACTAATAATATTTGTGCCTAAAATTTTTAATTTTTAAGGCAAAAGTTAATTGACATAATATCTGGCTAATGATATAATATTTAAGGAAAAAATTGACTTAAGTATTATATTTTTACAATTAATTTTAAATATAAATGAATAATAAATTCTACAATGGAGGATAATGATAAAATGAAAATTTCAACCAAGGGAAGGTATGCTTTAAGAATAATGATAGACTTAGCAAATAATAACAACGGAACATTTATATCTTTAAAAGATATAGCTAAAAGACAAGGAGTTTCTGTAAAATATTTGGAGCAAATAGTTTCCATGTTAAATAAGGCAAATTATTTAGAAACAGCTAGAGGCAACAATGGAGGGTATAGATTAGCAAAAAAGGTGGAAGAATATACTATTGGAGATATACTAAGAGCAACAGAAGGGGATTTGGCACCAATTGCTTGTATAAATCAAGAAGAATGCAATGAAAAAGAAAATTGTAAAACATTTAAATTTTGGGAAGGATTAGATAAAGTAATAAATGAATATATAGACAGTAAAACTCTTGCCGATGTGATAAAATAAATTTCATTCTAATTGAAATAAAACTGATATATACATACTTAGGACTGATGAAGTCCTTGATTTTTGAGTGTAAATCCTATTGACTTAGTAGGAAATAGATGATATAATTCCTACTAATTTGATATGAATTATAAAATTAAAATATAATAAAGGAGAAAACATAAAATGAATAAACTATTAGAAATAAAAGATTTATATGCAAATGCTGAAGATAAAGAAATTTTAAAAGGATTAAATTTAACAATAAACAAAGGTGAGGTTCATGTAATTATGGGTCCAAATGGAGCTGGAAAATCTACAACAGCACATGTTATTTTAAATAATCCAGAATATAAAAAAATGAGTGGAACAATTGAATTTGATGGGGAAAACATAAATGAATTATCAACAGATAAAATAGCCAAAAAAGGAGTATTTATGTCTTTTCAATCTCCAGAAGAAATACCAGGAATATCTACATTGAATTTTCTAAAAACTGCAAAAGGAAAAATAGAAGACAAGCCTGTAAGAATATTTGAATTTAAAAATATTGTGAAAAAATACATGGAAGAATTAAATATGAATCCTAAATTAATAGAAAGAAACTTAAATGTAGGATTTTCAGGTGGAGAAAAAAAGAAAAATGAAATATTACAAATGCTTGTATTAAATCCAAAGCTTGCAATACTAGATGAAACAGATTCAGGATTAGATGTAGATGCGATAAGAACAGTATCAAAAGGTATAAATATGTTTAAAAATGATGAGAATGCAGTTTTAATAATAACACACAATGCTAAAATTTTAGAGAACTTAACACCAGACTATGTTCATGTTTTAGTAAATGGAAGAATTGTTAAAACAGGAGATGCAAGTTTGGCAAAAGAAATTGAAGAAAAAGGTTATGCACAATATAAATAGGAAGAAATATGTACTATACACATTTAATATAAAATATCAATCAAAAAATCGAGAAAGGATTAAAAATGAAAACTCAAGTAGAAGATATAAATAGAAATATTTATGATATAAAAAATAAAGATGATTACGATTTTAAAATGCAAAGTGGTATTAACGAAGAAATTGTAAGAGAAATATCAAAAATGAAAAATGAACCTGACTGGATGTTAAAAATAAGACTTAAAGCTTTAGAGACATACAACAAATTAGAATTACCAACTTGGGGACCAGATTTATCTGAATTAAATATGGAAGAAATTGCAACATATGTTAAGCCAAAGTCTAAATTGAATTCAAGTTGGGAAGATGTACCAGAAGATATAAAAAACACTTTTGATAAATTAGGAATTCCAGAGGCTGAGAAAAAATCTTTAGCAGGAGTTGGAGCTCAATACGATTCAGAAGTTGTATACCATAGTATAAAAGAGGATCTTATAAAACAAGGTGTTGTATATACAGATATGGATTCAGCAGTCAAAGAATATCCAGAGCTTGTAAAAGAATATTTTTCAAAGTGTGTTCCAGTAAATGATCATAAATTTGTTGCACTTCATTTTGCAGTTTGGTCAGGAGGATCATTTGTATACGTACCAAAAGGTGTTAAAGTAGATATACCGCTTCAATCCTATTTTAGATTAAATTCACCGGAATCAGGACAATTTGAACATACACTAATAATAGTAGATGAAGGGGCAAGTTTACATTTTATAGAAGGATGTTCAGCTCCCAAATATAACAAAGTAAATCTACATGCAGGTTGTGTGGAATTATATGTAAAAGACAATAGTTATTTAAGATATTCAACAATAGAAAACTGGTCAAAAAATATGATGAACTTAAATACTAAAAAAGCAATAGTTGGTAAAAATGCACAAATAGACTGGGTAACAGGTTCATTCGGTTCAAAAGTTTCAATGTTATATCCAATGAGTATTTTAAATGGTGAAGGAGCTAAGACGGAATATACAGGAATAACCTTTGCAGGAGGAGGACAAAACTTAGATACAGGATTTAAAGTAGTTCATAATGCACCAAACACATCATCTGTTGTAAATTCAAAATCAATTTCAAAAGATAGTGGAGCATGTACGTATAGAGCTTTAGTTAGAATTGCAGGAAATGCTAAAAATTCGAAATGTAGTGTAAGTTGTGAATCTTTAATGCTAGATGATATATCAAGATCAGATACAATACCGGTAAATGACATAAGAACAGATGAAGTAGAATTTTCACATGAAGCTAAAATAGGAAAAATAAGTGATAAAGAGATATTCTACTTAATGAGTAGAGGACTTTCAGAAGAGGATGCCAAAGCTATGATAGTTAGAGGTTTTGCTTATCCTATATCTAAAGAATTGCCATTGGAATATGCAGTTGAAATGAATAATTTGATTAATCTTGAATTAGAAGGTTCTATTGGTTAATTATATTAAGAGAGGTTGTTATGAAAATAGGTATAGATATAGATGACGTTTTAACAGATACATCTAAAGTAATAGTTGAATTTTTTCAAAAATATGAAACTAGTGGAGATGGAATGAAACACATAGTTGAAATTATGAGGGGAGAATTACCAACTGAAAACATAAAGAAATTTTATAATTTGTATATAAATCAAATGTTAAAGGAAGTAAATTTAAAAGATAAATATGCTCCAGAAGTAATAAATAGGCTTTTTAATGAAGGGAACGAAATATATTTTATTACAGCTAGGGGTGAAGAAAAATTTAAAGGCAGCGAACAAATAACTATAGAAACTTTAAAAGATAATAATATTAAATATTCTAAAATAATATTTAATGCATATGAAAAAGCTAAAATTTGTAGCGAAAATGATATTGACTTTTTTATTGATGATTCTGTAAAAAACTGTGAAGAAGTTTCTAAAATGGGAATAGAGGCAGTTGTGTTCAATACAAAAATAAATGAAAGTATAAATACAAGTTTAGCAAGAGTTAATAGTTGGAGAGAGTTAGAAAAAAGAATAGAAAGTTATATAGAAAAAGGATAAATGAAATAAAAAATATAAATTGCTTAATAAAAAGAAAGGATTCAAAATGAACGAATTAAAATTAAATGAAACACCAATTAGAACATCAAGAAATTTTTTAATAAACAACATAAAACTTACAGATATTGAAATACCAGAAACAATCGAAGAATTCAAAAATGTCGAAATAATTGGTGGAAAAAATATAACAGAAAATATTGAAGAAACTAAACTTACATATGGTTTAGGTGAAACTCTTCAAAATAATATAATTGAAAATTCAAATAGTAAACTAAATATTAATGCAGAAAATGAAGAAGTAAAAATAGTTTATAATTTTGATGATAGCAATACAAATTTAATTAATAATATTATTGTAAATGCAACAAAAAAATGTAAATTATATATAATATATAAATCAAACACAAGCAAAAAGTGTTTTCACAATGGAGTAATAAGAATAAATGCATTAGAAAATTCTAAAATTGATGTTGTAGTTATAAATACAATGAACAAAAATTCTAATAATTTTGAAGCTTATGAAAATATTATAGGGACAAATGCAAATGTGAATTACACAATAATAGATATAGGCGGAAAAAATAGTATAACAAACTATTATTCAAATATATTAGGAGAAAAAGCAAAAAATGATTTAAAAACAATTTATTTAGGATCAGAAAATAACATAAAAGATTTAAATTATATTGCTGAATTACGAGGAAAACAAAGTTTTATAGATATAGATGTTCAAGGAGCTTTAAGCGGAAATGCAAGAAAGAATTTTAAAGGTACAATAGACTTTAAAAAAGGATGTAAAAAAGCAAGTGGAAATGAGAACGAATTTTGTATGTTGCTTTCAGAAAAGGCTAGGAGTATAGCGCTTCCAATGCTTTTATGTACAGAGTCTGATGTGGAAGGAAATCATTCAACCGCTTCTGGAAAAGTAGACAACGAAGAGTTGTTTTATATAATGTCAAGAGGATTAAATTATAATGAAGCGGTAAAACTAATTGTAAAAGCAAGATTCAATAAAATTTTAAATAGAATCGAAGATGAAGAGTTAAGAAATGAGATAATAAAAGAAATTGAGGAAAGACTTGATTAAAAAAGAGGGAGAAAATATGAAAGAAACAAAAAAAGATTTTCCAATTTTAGAAAATAAAAATATAACATATTTAGATAGTGGTGCAACAACACAAAAGCCAATACAAGTAATAAAGGCAATAGATGAATTTTACGAAAAGTATAATGCTAATCCACATAGAGGTGCATATTCATTAAGTGTTGAAGCGACAGAAGTGTATGAAAATACAAGAACAAAAATATCTAAATTTATAAATGCAAAACATAGAGAAGAAATTATATTTACTAAAAATGCAAGTGAATCATTAAACTTAATTGCGTATTCATATGGATTAGAAAACTTAAAAAAAGAAGATGAAATAGTACTTTCTATAATGGAACATCATTCAAACTTAGTTCCTTGGCAATTTGTTGCTAAAAAAACAGGAAGTAGTTTGAATTACATATATATAAACGATGAATATGAGTTGTCTGAAGAAGAAATAAAAACTAAAATAACAGATAAAACAAAAATCGTTGGAATTACTCATATTTCAAATGTTTTAGGAACAATAAACAATGTAAAAGAAATTATAAAATATGCACATAAAAAAGGAGCGATAGTAGTAGTAGATTGTTCACAAAGTATTCCTCATATGAAAATAGATGTACAAGATTTAGATGCTGATTTTATAGTATTTTCAGGCCATAAAATGCTAGCTCCACTTGGAATTGGCGTTTTATATGGTAAAAAAGAATTGTTAAATAAAATGTATCCATTTTTAATGGGTGGAGACATGATAGAATATGTATATGAACAAGAAACAACATTTGCACCATTGCCAAACAAATTTGAAGCAGGAACACAAAATGTCGAAGGAGTTATAGGGTTAGGTGCTGCAATTGATTATATTGAGAAAATAGGATATAATAAAATGCAAGAGATCGAACATGAAGTGGTATCATATGCGAGAAAAGAATTATCAAAGCTAGATTATTTAACATTATATACTACACCAAACGAAAGAAATCATTCAAGTGTTATTTCATTTAATATAAAAGGAGTACATCCACATGATGTTGCAAGTATATTAGATTCAGAAGGTGTATGTGTACGTTCTCGGAAATCATTGTGCACAACCACTTATGAGATTTCTAGGAATAGATTCAACCTGCAGAGCAAGTTTTTATATTTATAACACAAAAGAAGATGTAGACAAGCTTGTACATGCACTAAATAAAGC
>CAKPRW010000078.1 GCA_934183045.1 uncultured Clostridia bacterium | reverse complement strand
GTATTAAATATGCTGAAGAAGTTATTAGACGTAAAGAAGGTAAAACTGGTAAATAGAAATTAAATCTTAATACTTTGAACTAGATTTTAAAGAGTAAATAGAAAACTTAACTTTAAAGAGAAAGGAGTAAGAAAAATGGTAAAAAAGACAGATAGAAAAATGGAAAGAACAAGAAGACATCTTAGAGTAAGAAGAAAAATATCTGGAACAGCAGAAAGACCAAGACTATGTATATATAGAAGTAACACAAATTTGTATGTTCAAATAATTGATGATGTAGCTGGAAAAACATTAGCTCAAGCTTCAACATTAGATAAAGAAGTAAAAACAAAACATGCAAATAAAGAAGCTGCAAAAGAAGTTGGAACACTAATTGCTAAAAGAGCAGCTGATAAAAAAATAGAAACAGTAGTATTTGACCGTGGTGGATACATATATCATGGAGTAGTAAAAGAATTAGCAGAAGCAGCTAGAGAAGGTGGCTTAAAATTCTAATATAAATACTAAGACAAATGCAAATAATTGCAATCACTATAAAATAAGGAGGGAAAACAAAAACCTATGGAAGAAAAGAATGAATTAAAAGAAAAAGTTGTTGCTATTAACAGAGTTGCTAAAGTTGTTAAAGGTGGTAGAACTTTTAGATTTAGTGCAGTAGTTGTTGTTGGTGACGAAAATGGTCATGTAGGTGTAGGAAATGGTAAAGCTGCAGAAGTACCAGATGCAATAAAAAAAGCAATCCAAGAAGCTAAAAAGAACTTAGTAGAAGTTCCAATAGTTGAAACAAGTGTACCACACGAATTCGTTGGTAAATTTGGAAGTGCTAAAGTAATGTTAAAACCAGCTGCTGTTGGTACAGGACTTATTGCTGGAGGTAGCGTTAGACCAGTACTTGAACTTGCAGGATATAAAGATATAAGAACAAAAGTTATAGGAACAAACAATCCTAGAAACGTAGTATATGCTACAATCGAAGGATTAAAATCTATGCAAACAATAGAACAAGTTGCTAAAAAAAGAGGTAAAAAAGTAGAAGATATTTTATAATATTACATGGTATAACATGTGAATGTAATTAAATAAAGGAGGTGCAAGTCATAATGAAACTAGGAGAATTAAAACCAGCCGTTAAGAAAACAAAAAGAAACATAGTAGGACGTGGAATTGGATCAGGAAATGGAAAAACATCAGGAAGAGGACAAAAAGGACAAAAAGCAAGATCTGGTGGAGGAGTAAGAAGAGGATTCGAAGGTGGTCAAACACCATTATATAGAAGATTACCAAAAAGAGGATTTACAAATATCCATGCTAAAACTTACACAGAAGTAACAATGAAAATGTTAAACAAATCAAAAGCAACAGATATTACAGCTGAAACATTACTAGAAGAAGGAATTATAGGAAAAGTAAATGATGGAATAGTAGTTTTAGCTACAGGTAAATTAGAGAAAAAAGTAAATGTTAAAGCTATCAGATTCACAGCAAAAGCAAAAGAAGAAATTGAAGCTTTAGGCGGAAAGGCTGAGGTGATTTAATTGTTTAAAACAATAAAAAATGCGTTAAAGACACCTGAGGTAAGAAAGAGATTATTATATACTTTAATATTAATAGTAGTATTTAGATTCGGATGTTATATTACAGTTCCAGGAGTAAATAGTATAGCATTAAATGAGGCTATGGGAAGTTCAAATGGAATAGCAGGATTAATTGATATGATATCAGGAGGAGCGTTCTCTAGATTTTCAGTTTTTGCAATGTCAATAAGTCCGTATATTACAGCTTCAATAGTTATTCAATTACTTGCAATGATTATTCCTTCTTTAGAAAAACTTACTAAAGAAGGTGGAGAAGAAGGAAGACAAAAAATCAATAGATATACAAAATTATTAACTGTTGTATTAGCTTTAGTTGAAGGAGCTGGAATTTATTTATCATACAAATCAACAGGAATATTTGTAGATAATAGTTTTACAACAGGGTTGTTAGTAATAACAGGATTAGTTGCTGGAACAGCAATATTAATGTGGCTTGGAGAACAAATCACAAGTAAAGGTATTGGAAATGGAATTTCATTATTAATTTTTATTGGTATCATATCAAGATTACCAAGTGGAATTACAACATTATGGAATTTGATTTTACCAGAATCAGGATTTAGTACAACAGGATTATTAACAGCATTAGGTATAGTACTTGGAGCACTTATTTTAGTTGTTGGAGTTGTATTCGTACAACAAGCTGAAAGAAGAGTACCTGTACAATACTCTAAAAAAGTAGTAGGAAGAAAAATGGTTGGAGCACAAAGTACACATATACCATTAAAACTTGCAATGGCAGGTGTAATGCCAGTAATTTTTGCTTCATCATTTATGACATTCCCAGCTATGATTATCCAAATATTTGTATCTGATATAGCAAATCAAACAGGATTTTTAGCAGGTCTATACAAATTCTCAATTGCTACATCAACTTCAAATGTAGGAATTGGATATTCAATAGCAAATGCTTTAGTATATTTATTATTAATAATAGGATTTACATTTTTCTATACTTATGCAACATTCAATCCAGCAGAAGTATCAAATAATATAAAGAAAAATGGTGGATTCATACCTGGAATTAGAGCAGGAAAACCAACAACAGAATATTTATCATCAATTATATCAAAATTAACATGGTTTGGTGGATTATTTTTAGCAATAATAGCCATACTACCAATGTTACTAAGATTTACAAATCTTAATATAGCTTTTGGTGGAACATCAATATTAATCGTTGTAGGTGTTGCTCTAGAAACAGTACAACAATTAGAATCTCAATTAGCAATGAGACACTATAAGGGATTCTTAGAATAAAATTGTATCGGAGAAAGGGTTTAGTCTGTATATTAATATTTTACAGACTTTATTCTATCTCCATCAATTGATTTTTAGATAATTTTTATAATGTTTATTTTATTATAGAAAATTTATAATATGTTTAATAAAATAAATATTGTAAAGGTTATCTACAATGAAAAGATAATCAAAAAAGAAAACGGAGGAAAAGGTTATGATAATTATTATGTTAGGTGCGCCTGGAACAGGTAAAGGAACAGTTGCAGGGATTTTGTCTGAAAAAATTAATATTCCACAAGTTTCAACAGGAGATATTTTTAGAAAGCATATAAAGGAACAAACTGAATTAGGAAAATTAGCAGATAAATATATATCAAAAGGACAATTAGTTCCAGATGAAGTTACTGTTGATCTAATAAGAGATAGATTAGAAGAAGAGGATGCTAAAAATGGTGTTATATTAGATGGATTCCCAAGAACAGTAAAACAAGCTGAAGATTTAGAAAACATATTAAAAAGTAAAAATAAAAAAGTAGATATGGTTATTAATTTAATAACACCAGAAGAAGAAATTATAGAAAGAATAGGAAACAGAAGAGTATGTCCAGAATGTAAAGCTGTTTATAATTTAAAATTAAATCCTTCACAAAAAGAAGGTATTTGTGATAAATGTGGACATGAATTAGTACAAAGAAAAGATGATAATGTAGAAACTATTAAATCAAGATTAAATACTTATTTTGAACAAACAAGTCCATTAATTGATTATTATAAAGAAAAAGGAATTTTAAATACTGAAGAAGTAAGCGAGAGAGTTAATAAACTTGGAAAAGATGTTGCAGAGGAATTAGTAAAAGAAATAAAAGGGTAAGTTAAGCTATTATTAAAGGAGATGAATAAAATTGGTAACAATAAAATCAAAAAGAGAAATAGAATACATGAGAGAAGCATGTAGAGTAGTAGCATTAATGTATCAAGAAATTGAAAATAAAATAAAACCTGGAATGACAACATGGGAAGTTGATCAAATAGCAGAAAAAACAATAAGAAGCTTAGGAGCAATTCCTGCAGAAAAGGGATATAATCCTGGAATAAAAGGAGTACCACCATATCCTGCTTCTATATGTATATCAATAAATGATGAAATAATACATGGAGTTCCATCAAAAAATAAAATAATAAAAGATGGGGATATTGTAAGTGTAGATACAGTAGCATTGAAAAATGGATACAATGGAGATGCTGCAAGAACTTTTATGGTAGGTAATGTATCAAAAGATGCTAAAAGATTAGTGGAAGTTACAAAACAAGCATTTTTTGAAGGAATAAAATTTGCAAAACCTGGATACAGAATAGGTGATGTTAGTCATGCAATAGGTGAATATGTTAAATCACAAGGTTATAGCGTAATTAGAGAATTCCAAGGACATGGTATAGGAAAGCAAATGCATGAAGATCCTGGAATTCCAAATTACGGAAAAGCTGGAAGAGGAATTAGAATAGAACCAGGTATGACATTAGCTATAGAACCAATGGTAATACAAGGAAAACCAGATATTTTAGAATTAGATGATGGTTGGACAATAATAACAGAAGATGGAAGTTTGTCTGCACATTATGAAAATACAATTTTAATTACAGAAAAAGAGCCAGAAATATTGACAATACTTTAAAAGTATTGTATAATACAATAGTTATTATGCGATCAAAGGAAAAAATTGTATAATAAAACTCTTAAAATAGGAGGGAAAGATATTGGCAAAAGAAGATGTTATAGAAGTTGAAGGTACAGTAGTAGAAACTTTACCAAATACTAATTTTAAAGTAGAACTTGAAAATGGACATCAAATATTAGCTCATATTTCAGGTAAACTAAGAATGAATTATATAAAAATATTGCCAGGAGATAAAGTAAAAGTTGAACTTTCACCATATGATTTAACAAGAGGAAGAATCACATGGAGAGGAAAATAAACTTTTATATCTTACATATAAACTAACATAGTTAAAAATTAACCCATATATATATGCAGAAAGGCTAATAAACAACAGCCACTGTAATTAGCCAAGGAGGTGTAGAAAGTGAAAGTAAGAGCATCAGTTAAAAAGATATGTGACAAATGTAAAATAATAAAAAGAAAGGGTAAAATAAGAGTAATCTGTGAGAACCCAAAACATAAGCAAAGACAAGGTTAATCCTTAAATTAGTTAATAACACAAATTTTGGTAGCGGCTGTGTATATTTTTAAAATATATACATATCAATTTGTGTTTATATATATGTTTTAAATTCATTAAAGATCAATAGGAGAGTGTGGAGCTATATTCTATTGATGCATTTCACCTTTAATGGAATTTAGGACAAACAAATAAATTAAAAACAATTATTTTGGAGGTGCAAAAAAATATGGCTCGTATAGCAGGAGTAGATTTACCTAAAGAAAAAAGAGTAGAAATAGGACTTACATATATTTATGGAATAGGTGTAGCAAGTTCTAGAAAAATTCTTGAAAAAGCTGGAATAAATCCAGATGTTAGAGTAAAAGACTTAACAGATGATCAAGTTAATGATATTAGAAAAGTAATTGACGAATCATACACAGTAGAAGGTGATTTAAGAAGAGAAGTTGCTTTAAATATTAAAAGACTTACAGAAATCGGATGTTATAGAGGATTAAGACATAGAAGAGGTTTACCAGTTAGAGGACAAAGAACAAAAACTAATGCTAGAACTAGAAAAGGTCCTAGAAAACTTGTTAGCAAAAGTAAAAAATAAAAATAAAAATATATATGAATTTTAATTCAAAATTTAATTTTTGAACAAGGAGGAGTTAAGCAAAATGGCTAAAAATGTAACAACAAAAAAAGTTGCTAGAAGAAATAGAAAAAACATCGAAAAAGGTGCTGCACATATTCATTCTAGTTTTAATAATACAATAGTTACAATAACAGATACTCAAGGAAATACAATTTCATGGGGAAGTGCTGGAGAATTAGGATTTAAAGGTTCTAGAAAAAGCACACCATTTGCTGCAGGTCAAGTTGCTGAAACAGCAGCTAAAGCAGCTATGGAACATGGATTAAAAACTGTAGAAGTATTTGTTAAAGGACCAGGTTCAGGAAGAGAAGCTGCAATAAGATCACTTCAAACTGCTGGACTTGAAATAAGTGCAATTAAAGACGTAACACCAATACCACACAATGGATGTAGACCACCAAAAAGAAGAAGAGTATAGTAG
>CAKPRW010000077.1 GCA_934183045.1 uncultured Clostridia bacterium | reverse complement strand
GACAACATATAGGGGTATAGTGTCAATGGTAGCACATCGGTCTCCAAAACCGCCTGTGAGGGTTCGAGTCCTTCTACCCCTGCCATTTTGTTAAGAAGGAAATTTGAATTTCTTTCTTTTTTTATCTTATTTTAAGGAGCTGATATTATTTCAAAAAAATTAACCAAGTTATTTGTTTTCATTATTATTATTTCTATATTTATTTGTATATTTTTTATTCCTTCTATTAATTCTAACTCATTATCATCTTCAAATTTTTCAGATTCTGAAATTATAGATTTTAATCCTGATGGATTTGTCTGGCCTATTCCTGGTTATACTAGAATTAGTTCACCTTTTGGGAAACGAAATTCTCCGACAAGTGGAGCTTCTTCTTCACATTCCGGAATTGATATTCCTGCTCCTCCAGGAAGTAAGTTTATTGCAGTTGCAGATGGTCAAATTACTTTTCGTGATTTCTTTGGTGCTGGTGGCTATACTATCACATTGTCTTTTGGTAATTTTAAAGTCAGTTATTGTCATTGTGATCCAAATTTTATTGTATCAGTAGGTGATGAAATAAAACAAGGTCAAGTTATAGGATATGTTGGTCCTAAAAATGTTTACGGTGTAAAAGGAAATCAGTATTTTGATAATGAAGGAAAGCCTACAAATGGAGCCACTACTGGCCCACATCTACATTTAGGAATTAGAATTAATAATAAATATGTTAATCCTTTAGATTATTTCTAACAAATTTCACTTTATTTGAATTATGATTGTATTCTTGTTAATTCGCTATTTTATTTAATTTCATTATTTGCAAATAACATTTTTAAAAAATGCAAAAAGCTAGAATTAAATTCTAGCTTTACATATCGTCATCTTCTTCATCGCTACAACCATGACATCCATGGCATCCTCCGCCACATCCATCATGTTCATCATCTATATCCCCTGACCAATCTAATTCTATTGTGTTATTGCATTCAGGGCATTCTACCTCTGTTTTATTTTCGTCTAAATCAATTATGAATTCATAATTACAGTATGGACATACAATTTCAAAATCAAAACCGTCTTCTGCATAAATGTCTTTTTCTATATTGTCAATTATTTGTTGCATTTTTTCTATTCTTTCATTTAATTCGTTTTGAGTATTTTCTAATTTTGCCATTCTTTCTTCTTTGTAATCTAAAACATTTTCAATTTGATCTATAACAGAATCCATAAATACGGAAAATCTTTCTTTTATATATTTTAAATCTTCCTTATTTTTTATATTTTTTTCTATGTCATCTAAAAAACTTTTATATTCGTTTTTTAATAAAGCCATTTTGTTTATCACCTTTCTTAAACTCTTTCCATATATTCGCATGTTCTTGTATCTATTTTTAATACATCACCAATGTTTACGAATAATGGCACTTGTATTTCTAAACCTGTTTCTAATTTAGCTGGTTTTCCTGAAGTTGTTGTTGTGTTTCCACTAAATCCTGGTTCAGTGTATGTAACTTCTAGTTCTACAAATGTTGGTGGTTCAACTGCAAATACATTTCCTTTATATGAAAGAATTGTAACTTCCATATTTTCTTTTAAATATTTTAAGCAATCTCCTAATTGTTCTTCATTTAATGGAATTTGATCATATGTTTCATTATCCATGAAATAATATAGACCTCCATCATTATATAAGTATTGCATTACTTTCTTTTCTATTTCAGCTGCTGGGAATTTGTCTGATGGGTTAAAAGTTTTTTCTAATGTTGCACCTGTAATAACGTTTTTTAATTTTGTTCTTACAAACGCAGATCCCTTTCCTGGTTTTACATGTTGGAATTCTACTATTCTATATACATTACCTTCCATTTCAAAAGTAGTTCCATTTCTAAAATCTCCTGCTGAATATACTGATGCCATAATTATTTCTCCTTTCAATTTCTAAAACTGTTAAATTTTATTTTTACTTTGTCTATTTTACTATAAATCTTTGGAAAAATCAACCTTTTGTTTCTAATGCCATATATAATTGTTGATTTTATGATTTATTTATATTGAAATGTAACTAAATACTTGAATTAATATTATATATAAAATTATATTATAATATAATTTTTCTCAGATTTAGTTAAACTTATACAACCAAATTTTGTAATTTGTGCAGTATCTTCAATTCTTACCCCAAATTTTCCTGGAATATAAATACCTGGTTCGTCTGTTACTATCATATTTTCTTTTAATAAGGTATCTGATCTACTACTAACATACGGTTGCTCATGTATTTCCATTCCTACTCCATGACCTAGTGCATGAATTAAATCATTGCCATTTAATTTAAAGTCGTTCTCAACCATTTTAGTTAATAATCTCGTACTTATTCCATCTTTCATTTGCTCTAATGTTTGAACTTGATTTTTTAATACCAAATCATAAACATGTTTCATTTCTTCTGGAATACTTCCTACGAAAAATGTTCTCGTCATATCTGAACAATATCCATTAACCTTACATCCCATGTCAATCGTTATTATATCTTGCTCTTGAATTTTTCTATCTGTTGGCACTGCGTGTGGCATAGATGAATTTTCTCCTGATGCAACAATTGTATCAAATGATAAACCATCTGTCCTTTGGCTATAATATTCTTCAATTTCTTTCGCAATCTCTTTTTCCGTCATTCCTGGTTTTATATATGTTAATATATATGAAAAACAATTATCTGTTATTTCACAGGCTTTTTCTATATTACTTATTTCTTCTTCGTCTTTAATCATTCTTTGTTTTTCTATTATATTTTCAGTTTCAACTAAATGATTTATTTTATATTTTCTAATATATTCTTTATAATTTGCATAAGTAACATAGTTCTCTTCAAATCCTACATTTTCACAATACATGAAGAAGTTTTCGTAATCTTCTTTTGAAACATCATGTATATCATATACTATAATTTCATCAAATAAAGTTAACGTGCTATGAACATGCTCTATATATCTTCCATCTGTTATATAAATATTCTCTTTCCTTGTCAATAGTAATGTTCCTTCTGCATCTATATTTGTTAAATATTTAATATTTGTTGGATTTGATATTATTAAACCTTGTAAATCTGAAGTTGACATTTTATTTCTTAACCATTGTAATTTAGGATTCATTATAATCCCCCTCTTTTTTTATCCTTTATACATTCCTAAAGTAAAAATTTGCATTAATACTGCTTTTATTTGTTCAAATGGTACATATATACTTATATATGTTGCAAGTACAATAAATGGGCCAAATGGTATATATTCATCAGTTTTTTTCTTTTTAGTAGCTAATAAAATTATACTAAGAATAGCTCCTATTAAAAATGAAACTAATGTGATTATTATAATATTTGAAAATCCAAAATATATTCCTAATGCTCCCATTAATTTTACATCGCCAAATCCCATTGCTTCTTTTCCATAAAATATTCCTCCTACTAGTGTTATTAGTAAGAATATTCCTCCACCTACAAGCATTCCAAGAAGCATGTTTATTGTTATTGCTACATTTGATAATCCATATAAAAACGCAAATACAATTCCTATTTCAAATATTGTTAAATTTAGTCTATTAGGTATTATTTGTAGTTTATAGTCTATCACAAATACCGATAATAACATTGGTGCTAGCAACATGAATTTTATTAAGTCTAAATTTGCAATTATTGTTTCTTGTATACCATATACATATATTAAAGAAACATATATTATTGATGTTAAAATCATTAATATGTAATTTGGTTTGAAGTCCATTCTATATTCTGTGATTATGTCTTTTGATATTACTTTTTTATATTCTGGCAATCTTTTATTTGCCCAATCCACCATTTGTCCTACAAATAATCCAACTATTGCTGCGACTATATAATACGCTATATGTACATCATTAAAATACATTTTTTATTTCTCCTTTGTGTATATATTTCCGTCTATCTTTTTGCATTTATTTTTTATTTTATTTTCTATTGGTCTTTTCCATGCAGTATACCAGTAGTCTTCAGTACTTATTGGATCAACTAATATTGAAAACATTTTTGAGCGATTTGCTCCAATTATATCTGTAAATATTTGATCACCTACAACTGCAATATTCTCTTCTTTTTCTTTTAGTTCTTGTTTTGTTTTATTAAAACCTTGTTTTAGCGGTTTTTTTGCAAAATAAAAATATGGTATATCTAATTCTTTTGATACTTTTTCAACTTTTTCTTTTTTGTTTGTGTTTGATAAAATATACAATTTTATTCCTTGCCCTTTAAGATCTTTTGCCCATTTTGCAACACTCTCAGACAAATTTTTATTATAATCTATTAGTGTGTTATCTACATCTAATATTAATGCTTTTATTTTATTCTTTTTTAAAAATTCTATTGTTATATTTTCTACTTTGCTAAAATAAGCATTGGGATAAAAGTTCATTTTTTCCTCCAACCTTAAAATTTCAATTATATATTATCAATTTCATTTATTTTTGTCAATGCTAATTATATTTTTAAATGACTGATATAATCATATTCACTTTTATATTGAATATACGATTACATCAGTCACTTTTAATTAATATTATTTACAAAATCTATGTTTTCCAATTGTTATCGTCATAGGTCTTGACCAAATCCATTTATTTGTTGCCGTTGAGGGATTAAAATAATATATAGCCCCATAACTTGGATCCCATCCATTTAATGCATCTTGTGCTGCTTTTTTTGCAGTACTATTTGGACTTAAATTGATTTGTCCATCGGAAACGACGTCAAAAGCTCCAGATTGATATATTACTCCTGCTATTGTATTTGGAAAAGAACTACTTTTCACTCTATTTAGTACAACTGCTCCTACTGCAACTTGTCCTGTATACGGTTCTCCTCTTGCTTCGCCATAAATCAATCTTGATAATAAATCAACATTATTTGAATTGCTTGAACTAGAACTTGAAGAGGAACTTGAAGAATAAATCCCCATTGCTTTTAGTGTATTTGTACCTGCTATTCCATCTACTGTTAATCCATTTTTTCTTTGAAAGTATTTTACAGCATTTACTGTCTGTGTTCCATATATACCATCAATATTCCCATTATAATATCCCCATCTTTTCAATTTTGTTTGGATTTGTGTAACCTCACTACCTCTTGATCCATATTTTGATAATGCCTCTACAGAGTTTTCTTCAAAAGACACTAAAAATATTGTTACAGCTACAACTGTTATCGCTATTAAAGAAATAAGTATTCTTTTTTTATTTTCAAACATAATAAAACCACCTATTAATAAAATTACATCTTACTAGTATTTTTATCAATTAATGGCTTTATTATACATTTATAAAATATAAAATTTATTTTTTATTACTTTTTTAAGAGTGTCCCTTTATCCCTTTAAGTAGGATTTTGAAGGAACGTCCCCTAATCCCTTTTAGAGCAATAAGCGCAAAGTATGCTTTCTAAACCTACTTGAAGGTCTATTAGTCCGTTTTTGTAATTGTAATCTAGGTCTCTTAGTTGTTGTAGTATGTTTTTTAATTCTTGCTCTGTGAAGCTTCTTGCTTGTGTTTTGTATTTGTTTACTAAGAAGGTTTGGTTTGCTTTTAGTTTTATGCTTGTTGCTATGTCTTTGTTGTATTTTATTGCTAGTTTTGTTAAGTAAATTTTTTTGAAGTGATTGTAAAGTGTTATTAGTATTTTTTGTATAGGCTCTTTGCTATATATTAAGTTGTTTAGTACTTCTAATGCTTTTCCTATGTCTTTTTTTCCTAGGTTGTCTGTTAAGTCGAATATTATGCTTTCTATTTTTTTGGTTGATAATTTATCGATGTCTTCTTTTTGGATTTTTCCATTTTCTCCTGCATATTCTATAAGTTTTCTTATTTCGTTTATTAGTTCTTGCATATTTGTTCCACAACATTCTATTAGGTATTGTAATGTACTTTCTTCTACTTGTACTTTGTATGCATTACAAATTCCTTTTAATCTTTTTATCAATTGTATTGGTTTTTGATATTCAAATTTGCATACTATTCCTAATTTCTCAATTGTTTTGTATAATTCTTGTTTTGGATCAGCATCTTCTTCGATAAATATTATTACTACACTCTCATTAATTATTTTTATGTTTTTGCAAATGTAATCATTTAG
>CAKPRW010000076.1 GCA_934183045.1 uncultured Clostridia bacterium | reverse complement strand
GTACGTATAGAGTATTCTGTTGTAAATATTGTATCTCTTTTAGTTTCTGCAAATTGTCCTAAAAATGCAAAGTTTACACTTCCATTTGGTACAACCAGTGGTCTGTCTCCTTCTCTTCTTGGCATAAAGAATGCTGTTATATATGGCATCATACATGGAATTGTATTTGCACTATTTTCAGCCATATCTTCTATTTGGTTTTCCGGAACTCCAATATGATATAACCATTCCATACAGATTTCTTTTCCTGTACATTCTCTCATTGGTTTCTTAACAAAATTACCTGGTTTATCTGTAAATAATCCATAAATCCATCCTACTAATTGATCTTTTGGTTGGCTTCTAAATTGTGGTTGACGATTAAATGTCCAACTTAATAACCAATTAGAGTCTTTACATGTTACTATTCCTCCAGTTACAACCTTTCCACTAAATGGATCCCTCTTACATATTTTTTCCACATAAGGTGGAATTTTTCCGTCTAAAGTAGTTACTGTTGCACTCATCCAATTTGTTTGTTCTGGATCTGAACAGAATTTATCTGGATGACCAAATTCATTACATTGATCTGCTATTTTTCTCCACATATCCCAGCCACCACCAGGTTTTATCTCTGGATCGAATGGAGCTGGTGTGTTTTGACTTCCAAGTCTTGCATTCTCAACACATCCTCCATTTGTAATAAATACCATGTCATTTTCTGTTAAATCTATAGAGTTTTGGTTTCCATCTGTAGTATAAATTATTCTTTTTGCTACTTTCTTGTAATCTTGAATATCAAATTCAACATTTTCAACCTTTGTATTGTAATGGAATTGAACCCCAAATCCTTCCAAGTATTTAATCATTGGCAATATCATAGATTCATATTGGTTATATTTTGTAAATCTTAATGCTGTAAAGTCTGGTAATCCTCCAATATGATGTATATATCTTTGTATATATAACTTCATTTCCAATGCACTGTGCCAATTTTCAAAGGCAAACATAGTACGCCAATATAACCAGAAGTTTGAATTTAATACTTCATCATCAAAAAAATCTGTAATCTTTTTATCATACAATTCTTCGTTTGGAGTAAAGAATAATTTTAATATTTCCATTGCGCCTTTATCAGACAAACCAAATTTCTTATCTGTATGTGCATCTTCTCCTCTATTTACAGTTGCTCTCATTAAAGAATAATTTGGATCTTTTTTATTAAGCCAATAATATTCGTCTAAAACACTTACTCCTTCTGTTTCTATTGATGGAATTGAACGGAATAAATCCCACATACATTCAAAATGATTGTCCATCTCTCTTCCACCACGCATAACATAACCTAAATTGTCATATTTGTATCCATCACATGCTCCTCCAGGAATTGAATCCTTTTCAAGAATGTGAACTTTTTCACCTTTCATTTGTCCATCACGAACTAAAAAACAAGCTGCTGCAAGAGCTCCAAGTCCAGAACCTATAATATAAGCTGATTTATCATCAACTCCCTCTGGTTTAACAGGTCTTGCAAAAGCTTCATAATTCCCACTACTATAATACATAAATTTTACCTCCTTAGTTTTAATAATTTATTATAAAAATAAAAATTTGCAAATTTCAATAATCAGTTTTTTTATAATGTCAAATTTTTTTACAAATTTATATAATTGTCAAAAATTATTAAACAGCTCGTAAATATTCTACATATTATTTCTTAAATTATACAAAGCTTTTTTAAAACTTCCATCTAAAATTTTTCTTAACTTTTCTATTATTTCCTCTGGATCTTCTTTCATTCCTTCTTCTATCCAATTTTGAATTATTCCCACAAAAGAATATCTATAGAATGTAGCTATAAAATCCTTATCTATATCTTGAACTTTTATATTTTCTTTTTCCTCTTCTTCATCAATTACATTCTTCAACAATTTATCAGTTTGCTCATATATAAATTTATTCACATGCTTTCTACTAATTGAATTATAGGTGTTTTTTACAAAATTCTTATTCTCTAGCACATAGTTAAAAATGCTAAGAAACCCTTCCTGCCATTTTTCATATGTGTCTTTATCCTTAATAATAGGTTTAATAACTTCGTTAGTATATATCCATTCAATCAAATCATATACATCAGCAAAGTGATAATAAAAAGTTTGCCTTTTTACTCCACAGTCATCTGTTATATCTTTAATGGCTATTTTAGTTAATTCTTTTTGTGATAGTAATTTTTTTAAAGACATTGCTAGTGCTTTTTTTGTAATATCTGACATATTGTACCTCTTATCTTATAAAATCTAATATATCTTTATATACAAGATTACTTTCTTTTTCATTTAATATTTCATGCCTCATTCCATCATATAATTTATTTTGTATCTTCTTGTAACCTAAGTTTTTTAAAAATTCCTGGCTTTCTAGCCATTTTTCTTTACTTATTATAACTGGATCATTACTTCCTGCAATGAATAATATCGGTAGATTTTTATTATTTAATTTCCAATCATTTTTGTCATAAATATCTATCATTAAGCCAAATAAGTTTTGGAAACCATTTGCAGTAAATATAAAACCACATAATTCATCTTCATCATAATTGTCTACAGTTTCTTCATTATAACAAATCCATGAATTTTCAGATTTTTCTTTCTTTGAACTATAATTTCCAAAAGCAAGTTTTTGGATGAATTTACTCCTATATTTTTCTCCCTTTAGTTTTTCCACTAGTTTTGCAACATTTAGCCCTACCTTTGCATATTTATTTTTACTTGGTGAGCCACAAACAATTAGCTTATCTATCTCATCATCATATTTTTTTATATATTTTCTAACTACCATTGATCCCATACTGTGTCCAAATAATACAACGGGTTTATTAGGATATTGTTCTTTTATTAACTTTGTTATTTGGTGTAAATCTTCTACTATATACTCGGCACTATTATCATAAAAATAGCCCAAATCCTCATTATTTTTCACGCTATTTCCATGTCCTCTATGGTCATTTATTACCGTGATATATCCATTCTTGGCTAAATATTCCATAAATTTATAATAACGTTCTTTATGCTCTGCCATACCATGTGATATTTGAACAATTCCTTTTATTTCATTTTCTGGTTCAATCACAGTTATGTCTAAATCTAACCCATCACACTCTGATTTTACTGCAAACATTTTCTTATCCACTTAATTATCTCCTTTCCAGTATCCAATTAAATTTATATTATATTTCAGGTCTTCCACTCCATTTCTACTGCCATTAAATATCTGTTATGGATTAGCATTAGTTAACAATAATATTTTATTTTTTCTTTTCAAATTTTATAAATCATTTCTATTTATTTTAATAAACTAATCTTTAGAATTTAACAACTCTACTTTTAACTCATCATATACTTTAGTTTCAAGTTTTGATTTTTTCTTTAGTTGTTCAAATTCATTTTCCAAAAGTATAAATTCTTCTCTTGCACTCATTGCATGATCTGATATACATATTTTTCCTATAAAGTTAGAAAACATAAATCTATATATAAATGCGCATAAATTCTTTTTATTAACACAGTCTTCATATTCACCTTTAGGAAGTATCTCGTATCCTAGTTCTTTCAAAACATTATACCCTTCAATAATTGCATCCATAATTAGTAGAGAGTATTCTTTATCGTTTTTTAGTAACTTTAAATTACCATCTACTTTATAACTAGCAAATACAAGTGGAAGAACCGCACATGCATGTGCTTTAAGATAATCATTCATTTTATTTTCTATAGTTACTTTTATTTTTGTTTCTTTAAATATAGATTTTATAAATTCGTCATTTATATTTTTACCATCAACTCTCCCTATTTCAATTTTATTTAAACAAATTGAGTTTATATATCCATCATATTTTTTTCCTGCAGCCATAAAAAATGCAAATAATACATTTTTATTTTTTATATTCATATATTTTTCTACAGACATATTATTGCCTACAAATACTATATTTTTACTTTTGTTATTTTCTACAATTGGAACAATACTATCTAATGATGAAAATCTTGCAACTATAAATATTACATCATAAATATCATTTTCATCTAGTTTATCTATTATGTTAAAATGATCTACTGTTTTCTTTCCTAATTTATGTTTTATAATAAGCCCATTGTTTTTTAAATTTTCATAGGTTTTATTTCTTGCTAAAATAGTTACATCGTTACCTTTTTTTATAGAATGTGCTAAGTTTGATCCAAGCACACCAGCACCAATAATTAATATTCTCATTTTAAATCCTTCCTTTCTCGCATCATATTCAACACTTGTAACATAAATCTCTAAATTTTTCTCAAAAAAACTTTCCCTGATGATTAAATATCTCTATTTTTTTCTAGTACTTTTTCAAAATATACTCCTCCACCATTATTTTCGAATCTATCTACATTCAAGTTATATCCTTTAATTAGATATTTTTTTATTAATTTATCTGTCCATATTCTAAATTGACTACTATGAATTATTACTTAAATATTTCTTTTAAGTAATAATTTAATAACTTGTAATTTGTATGAATGTTTATAACATAAAAACGACTTCTATTTCGTTATATTATTTTTTCTATTTTGGTAAAAAGGCTAGTCCAATAAATGCTAAAACAATAAATAATAATCCTATAAAAAGTAAAACTTTTACTGCTGGATTTTTTACAAATCTCATCACATAACTTTTATTTGGATTCTGTGGGTTATAGAAAACATCTAATACTGTCCCCACAGGGAAATGTTCTTTTAATGCATTGGTAGAAATATGGACATTACTATTAATTACTAAATTTTCTTCTTTAACATCATTTTCTACTTCAGTCTTTATTCTATTAAAAGATGATGACTTATTTGCAATCCAACCGTATTTAAGTCTTTGATTATATTTAGTATCGTCAACAATATACTCTACTATAGGAAAATGTACTCCATTATTATTCCATAATGTGTACTTTATAACTTTCCCTTTTGTTGTTAGAGTACATTGTTCAACCATTTTTTTATCTTTGTTCTTAAATATTAATGATAAAATTAACAGTATTAAGCCTACCAATATAAATATTGCAAAAAAACTTATTTTCATTTTTTTAATCTCCCTTACAACTTACTAGTTATCTTTACTTTTTTCTTTAAATCTTTTGAATAATATATTAAATCAGTACAAATTAAATCTCCATCTTTAATTTCTTCATCGTAATTATCTATAAAGAAATTCTTAATTGTTTTCTCATATTTATCGAACCCCTGCTTAACATAGAAAGGAATGTTATTCTCCGTTGTTCCTACCAACATTCTGTCATATTTTTGTTTATAATTACCACATAATGATTTTAAAAGTGTTTTTGCATAACCTTTGTTTCTGTATTTTTCTGTTGTAACTATATTTTTTAATTCTAATGTTTTCCTATCAATGTGCAAAATAACTGCAATAGAAATTAGCTCATCTCCCTTTTTTAAAGCATATACATCAGAATTGTTCAAATACTTATGTATCATATCTTTTGAAGGATCTGCCTCCAAAAGCAAATCAATATAATCTTCTTTATTTTCTATTTTTTTAACTTGCATTCTAGGTTCTCTTGCTATCTCGTAGCCATTGAGAATACTAGTTTTTGTAGTATTGTGGCTATTATATCTCATCTCTTCTGAAAACACACATCCACAATATTTTTGCATATAAAGACCTATTCGTCTAGCCTCTTCTTGTCCTTCTCTAAAACCTATTCTAAAATCTCTATACAAAAATGTTAATCCATATTTTTCAGCCATTTCTTCACCAATCTTTTTTAATGCCCCATGATTTTGATATGGACTTATTAGTAAAGTAGTAGAAAAAGTATCATATCCATTTTCTTTTGCATATTTAGCAGTTTGTTCAAGACGAACTCTATAACAATATTTAACACATCTATTTTCTAAATCATCAACAACATTTTTGCAAAAGTCTCTTAATCCATAATTTTCGTCAAAAATAGCATTTATACCTATACTTTTTGTATATTCTTTTAAAGTGTCTCTTCTTGTTTTGTATTCTATATATGGATGGATATTAGGATTAAACCAATATACCACAGGTTCAATTCCTTCTTCTCTTAAACTTTTTATACAATATACACTACAAGGAGCACAACATGTGTGTAATAATAATTTCATTATTATGCCTCTTTTCTATCAATTTACTATATTTATATCATATTTCTTATCATTTATCAACTCCAAATATGTCAATTAATTTTGTGAAATCTCTTTATTTTTTCATTTAAAAGTGATATCATAAAAAACAAAGTTAGTAATTTATCTAGCTATTTTTTATATTTAAGGAGTTATTATGATACCAAGAGAAAAAAATCCAGATTATTTAAATTCTTTTTTGGATTATTCTATTACTATATTAAACAAATCCCCAAATTC
>CAKPRW010000075.1 GCA_934183045.1 uncultured Clostridia bacterium | reverse complement strand
AACAACCATATTTGTTGTATAATTTTGTCCCATCTTTAACAATAACATCTTTAAATTTAGGTAAGAAACCTATTGTGTCTAGTGCATTCTGTGATTTATTTTTACTAGGCCATAGTCTTGTGTGCTTATCATTGCACGCACACAACACATTATAGTTTTCACCATCTATTTTTATTTGAGATTCATCGTGATTTAAATAATATGAATCAAGTAGATTACTTTCGATGGTCTATTTCATCTTGTAGTTTATTTGAAAATTCATTGTTCCAGTTTATTAAAGTGCCTTTTGATAAACTTATTCTACCGTTTGTAATGTCACTTATAAACCTTGCAATTCCATCAGTACTATTATACAGATTATTCATTAAATCGATATTACTTTAATGGTATTTCTATATTTTATATATTGGTTATGTTCCTTTGGAATATAATATTTTCCGTCTTCGTAAGGATAATATCTATATACTTTTATACATTTAATTATTTTTATATCGATAACTCTTTTTTCTATATATCTTTTGTTTTTGTTTTTTTCATTTTTATTTATTTATTTCAATTATTTCTTCTACAACATTTCCCGAACTAATAAATTGATTTAATTTATTTTTTAAAGAATGTGGTTTGTGTCCTTTTTGGCCACCTTGGCTTTTATTGGATTTTTCCCTGCGATTAGTAATAACTTTTTTAAAACCATTTGTACCTGATGGTTTAGAGAAATTAGAACTATCTTTATTATTTTTGTTTTTAAGTCTCAGTATTTCCCTAGCTTGTTCTTCATTTTCTTTTTTTAATTGTTCAATAGTTCCGTTAAGTGATTCAATAGTTTTAGTAAGTGATTTAACTAATTGATTAGTTTCTTTTAACAGATTTTTGTTTTGTTCTAATTCATTAAGTACATCTTCATATTGACTATATAAAGATTTTGAATAATTTCTTGACATAGTTAAATCACTCCTTACAGTACAATTATCTTATATTTTCAATCGAAATAAAAGACTTATAATTTTAGAAAAAATAGTGTATCATAGAAGAAACATCAAAAAAAGATAGACTTAATCATCTATCTTCTTGACTGAACTGTAACCCAGCATTTAGAAAAAGTACAAATAAACCTAAAGAAACAATTCTTCATTTAATAATAATTGGAATGATTATAAGCAGCGTAGCAGCTATAATGCTAAATGTTTTTATATGATAACAAAAATTCTCACTTTGGTTGAATTTTATTCTTAAAATAAGTTATGGTTTTTTATAACTCAATATCTTATAATTAAATTGTGAAAGGAGGGATATGTATGAAATTACATATAAATGATAAAATAAAAGATTTAAGAAAGGCACAAAAGTGGACGCAAGAAGACCTTGCCGAAAGATTAAATGTTTCACCACAAGCAGTAAGTAGATGGGAAACAAATGCAACATTCCCAGACATTGAATTATTACCTGATATAGCAAGTATTTTTGAAGTTAGTGTCGATGAATTATTAGGAGTTAACGATCTGTTAAATAATGATAGAATTAAAAAAATAATTTCAGAGGCCAATTCTTATTATGATACAAATGAAGTTGATAAAGTTGTAAGTTATTTAGAACAAGCAAAAAAGGAATATCCTACTAATGTTAATATAACATTGAATTTAATTTACGCTTTAAGTGCTTTATATAGTGAAGATAGAAAAGAAATTTGTGAGAGAATAGTAGAGTTAGGCAGTAAAATTATTGATAGACTAACTGATATTAATGAAAAATGTAAGGTATATCAAATAATGGCATATACACATGTAGAACTTGGTAATTTAGAACAAGCAAAAATATACGCAAATAAATTACCAGATATGGAATATACATCTAATGTTGTATTACCTTCAATATTAGAGGGTGATGATAAAGTAAAATTTATTCAAGAAAACATAAAGAATTTAATAAGCACTTTAGATATGCAAGTAAGTTATTTAGTTAATATTGCAAATTATACTGATGAAGAAAAAATAACAATACTTAAAAAATTAGATTCTATGATTGAACTGATGTATGAGAAGAATGACTATATATATGCTAATTGGATACTTTGTGGAAATAACATGAATATTGCTGATATTTATGCAAAACTAAAAGATGAGAAAAATACATGTTTACATTTATCAAAAGCAGTAAAATTTAGTAAGATAGGTAATAAAAAAGAGTCAAATTCATTATTAAATAATGTTCTTGAATACGATATGGAAAAAACTTTTGGAAAAACATTTGAACAAGATGAAGTTAATATGATTTTAAGCAGAGTCAAAGATGAAAGTTATGATTTTGTAAGAAATACAAAAAAATTTAAAGAAATAATTAATAATTTAAATAAGAATAGGAGTGATAATTAATATGGAAATTAAAAGATTAAGTTATGAAGAATATATAAGTAGATTAACAGAGGAAGATATAAAAGATGGATTAGATAAAGCTTTTTTACCAGAAAGCCTTAAAAATGATACTGCAGAGTTTTATTTAATTGCTAATAAAGAATTTTGGTTTTTTAAAAAAGAAAATAATGAAATTGAATTAAGCGTATGGGAAAAAGAAGAAGATAGTATATTTGATAATACAACTATTATGGGAAAAATATTTGAATTTTTAAAAAATCAAGGATACAAAAAAGTTGTAATGAATATGCCAAAAGGCGAATATCCAGAAAGACATTCATTAATGTTGTTTTATGAATTTAACGAAAAAGAAACTATCGATTTTGAAGATGGTAGCGCAACAATATATTATGAAAAGAATTTATAATAAAAATTTAAGAGGGGGGTAGATTTTAATGATTACAAAAGAAAGAACTTTAGAACACATACAAAAAGAAAAACAAGAACTTATTAATATGAAAGAAGCTTTATTACTAATTAAGTTTTGGACTGTTCCTGACATAGAACATATCAAACATCAAAACAGGAAAGGTAAAGTTAAAGTTTTAACTCGTTTTCCAAAGCCAAGATATTAAGCTAAATCCAAAAAATTTAGCTTTCTTTAACAAAGACCAACTATATATAAGTCAAGTCTAAAATGATAAATTTTATGAAAAAGTTTGAAAATGCAAATTTATTTAAATTAAGACATGACAAAAACAGCTAAAGTGTTCATTTTTTTGAAAAATTTAGTTGAGTTTGTCTTTAATATTGTCGTATTTTATATAATCTCTATTTTCTTTAAGAATATAGTAAATGATAGTTAATAATTTACGGCTAATGCCTGCTAAGGCAACAAAATGGTGTTTGCCTTCAGAAATCTTTTTATTGTAATAAGCTCTTAATTCCGGTTCGCTTGATATAGCAGCTAAACTTGCTGTATAAATGGCATGACGAAGATAAGGTGAACCTCTTTTAGAAGTTTTATCATTAGAAGATAACTTATTGCCAGATTGATTTTCAGAAGGGTCAGTACCAGCAAAAGCAATCAATTTACTAGGTTTGTCAAAATTGTTAATGTCTCCAATTTCAGCTAAAATGACTGGAGCTAAATTAACACCAACACCAGGAACTGATAGAAGATGACTATCTAGTTTATTATATAATTCTTTGATTTCTTTACTTACTGCATCAATTTGGTTTTCTAAAAAGATAATTTGATTGATAATTTGTTTAATTTCAAAAGAACAAGCATCAGTAGTAAATTTAATACCAAAAGATTCTTTAGCCACTTCCTTAATATGAAGAGCGGTATCTTTATTAAATTTACCTTTAGAATGTTTAGATAATAAATTAGCTAGTTTAGTAGTAGAAATCTTGATGATGTCGTCAGGAGTTGGATAATTAAGTAATAGCTGTTTAGAAGTAGTACCAAAAGTGTCACAAAAAAGTTTTTTGTACTCTGGAAAAACCTTATCTAATAAGCCAATAACTTGTACCTTTAAAGAAGAAACATTATCCACAATGTTCGATCTAAAGCGAGTTAACTGCTTTAAAGATAATAAATTTTCTTCAGGTAATTTGGATCCTTTAGAACCAAAAACTCTTAAATAATCAGCTATAATAATAGAATCAATAATATCGTTCTTTTGTTTTTCTATTATTGTAAGCACCACGGTATGATTTAACTTAATAAGGATTATAAACAGAAACATTAAAATTATTATCAGTTAAAGCAGAGTATAAAGAAAACCAATAATGACCGGTAGCTTCCATAGCAACTTCAATATTACTTAAATCTCCAAGTTTATCTTGAATAGTAGTTAAAAGTTTATTAAAACCTTCATTACTATTAGTAAACTTAATAGCACGAATAACAACATCTCCAGTGTTGTTAATAAGTGAAGCGACATGATTTGTTTTGGCAATATCAATGCCTAAAAAATAATTCATAAAAACAACTCCAATTCTTGATATTTAAGATAGAGGCGATGCCCTCAGTACCTTTACAAAGATATAACCTCGCAAATAAAAGGCAAAAGCTAACAAACTAGTCCTTATCCAACTTATTCATATCCAAATTGTAAAGAAGAGGCTTTAGTCTTTCTTAAGAACCAAATGTTCAAGGAGGCGGCTAAAACCACTCTATCTCTACAGACATTATAATACAGATTTAAAATCTACAAAATAATGAGTTTATAGATACCTCTTAACAAAAATCTTATAAGAAAATGTAGTTAAAAATATCTTAACTACATTATACGAGGAGGTGCATAACATGAATTTATTAGAACAGATAAATGAAGAATTAAAAAAAGCTTATGAAAAGTATTATAAGCACGAAAACTATTTTCAGGTTATTGATAAAACAGCTAAAATTGTATTTAATAACTTTAATGAGATTATATATGATTCAAAGTACGGAAATATAAAGAAAAATACTATTGAATTATATAAATATATTGTATTTTTAATTATCTGCAGTAATTTAAAAGATAGCCTTAATATTTACGAAATAAAAAATTTACTTAATTCTGAAGAATTAAAAGAGATTATTAATAATAATATGAATTCTAACAATGAAGAATTACAAAAAATGGCTGCACTTATAAATAATGAAAAACTAGATATTACCATTAGAATGCTAAATAAAACATTATATTATTTTATAAATGATAGTATAGATAGAATGTTTGAAACAAAAAGAAAAGATGTATCACAGCAAGATAACAAAGAGATAAAAAGTATTGTTAAAAAAATTAATGATAAAATAAAAGAAATAGATAGAACAAAAAAAATATGAAAACTTTAATAAATAATAATGATTATATATTTGAATATAAGTTTGGAAGAAAAAATAATATTAATATTTTAACAATAAATAATGGAAATATAGAAATCACTACTAAAGATATTAATATAAGTAATAATAAGGATAAAATAAATGATTTCAATGAGTTACTTTTTAATAACTTTAATATTATAAAAAATCTCTCTATTAATTCAAAAGATAAAGCTTATGAATCAGATTATTTAGATGAGTTTTCACTTATAATAAATGAACAAAAATATTATGCTTCAAATGAAAAAATTAATGCTGAATACCATTTGAATTATGATACAATTACTGATAAAATAAAATTAATATTTTTTGTAAAATAGAGTAAAAGAGGTGGGCTGTAAAATGAATGAACAAAATGAAAAAAATAAAAGTAATTACAGAGAAACTTTTAAAAATTTACGGTTATTTTGGAAATATGCAAAAAAACATAAAAAATATCTTGCTATAAATATTTTTGTTATATTACTCTTAATAGTTGTCGGTGTTATATTACCATTATTATCAGCAAAATTGATTTTAAATATTACTAATGGCATATTGGCAAAGGTATTAATCGTTGCAACTGTAGTATTTGTTTTAGAAATTAGTCGTAATGTTTTTATGATATTAAGTCAAAAATTATTGCAGCTATTTTATTTAAATACTCTTAATGATTTACAGGTTTCTCTTGCTCACGAAACTTTAAAATTAGATGTTAAAGAGTTTGATCATAATTCATCAGGGATATTTATTGATAGATTAAGTGGCGATGCTGCTAGCATGGCAAACATCTTTGAAACAATATTATTTAATATGAGTCACATATTGCAAAATATAGGTGTGTTAGGAGCTATATTTATCGTTGATAGAATTATGTTTATTTATGTAATTGTTATATTATTGTTATCTTTTGGAATAGAAAAAATAAGAATTAAGTGCTGGTATGATTATACAAAAGAAGTAAGGGAAATAGAAGAAAAAAATAGTGGTCTTATTGCTGAACTTGTTAGAGGCGTAAGAGATATAAAAGTGTTAAATTCTACTAATGACTTTATGAAAAAAGTTATGAAAAGAATTAAGGAAGCAAATACGAAGCAATATAAATTAAATACAGTTATGCGAAGATATGATTTATTTTCATGGTCTATAAGGGATTTATCTAGTTATTTATTTATACTGCTTGGAATTATATTAGTATCAGCGAAGG
>CAKPRW010000074.1 GCA_934183045.1 uncultured Clostridia bacterium | reverse complement strand
GTGTAATATAGACTAAGAGGAGGTGCTTAAAAGATATGCCAAATATTAAATCAGCAAAGAAAAGAGTTAAAGTAATTGAGAAAAAAACTTTAAGAAATAATATGATAAAATCTGGATATAAATCAGCTGTTAGAAAATTTGAAGAAGCTGTTAATGCTGGAAACGTTGAAGAAGCAAAAGTTTTATTAGCAGAAGCAACAAAGAAAATAGATCAAGCATGCACTAAAGGTGTTATTGTAAAAAACACAGCAGCTAGAAAAAAATCTAGTTTATCAAAAAAATTAAATGCAGCAATGGCTTAGGCTAAAATAAAGATTATGCATAGTTTTTATTTTTAAAGAATGTTCTAACATGGAGCATTCTTTTTTAGTTATTACAATTTTTATACTATAAATGATAGCAATTATTTCCATTGTTTTTATTATGTTTTCATGCTACTATTATTATGTATATATAAATATTATGAGGTGTATTATGATTAAAAAAATTATAGAAAACTTTAAAAACTTTGATAAAATTACATATAAAATAATGTCAAATGGTTTAAAATTTTGTTTTATTATTTGCTTAATCTCGGTTTTTACATTACTTACATATGATTTAACTTTTCAATCTCCATTAGTATATTACATAGGCATATCTTTGTTTAGATTAAGTTTAATCTTTGGTATGGAATTTATTATATGTGGTTTTATAATCGAGGGAATTAAAAAACAATTAATATAAAAGTTAATATAAAAAAGACTCACTAATTCTAAAGTGAGTCCTTTTCTTTTTCTTTTTATTTTTATTATTATTTATTTAATTCTTCTTTAAACATTTGATTTAACATTTGAGGATTAGCTTTTCCCTTTGTTTCTTTCATAGCTTGACCAACTAAAAATCCTAAAGCCTTATCTTTTCCGCCTTTATAATCAGCTACTGATCGTGGGTTAGCTTCTAATATTTTTAATACAACTTCTTTAATTGCACCTTCATCTGAAATTTGTATCCATCCTTTTTCTTTAATAATTTCTTCTGGGTCTCTTGGATTCTCAAATAGCTCTGTAAGAACTTTTTTTCCTATACTAGAACTAATTGTTCCCTTATCAATTAAAATAACTAATTTTCCCAATTGGTTACAATCAAATGGTATCTCTATTGGATCCATTTCTGTTTCGTTTAATATTCTTGAAATATCAGATATGATCCAGTTATTAACAGCTTTTGCATTATTACATACTTTAATAGCTCCTTCAAATAAATCTGATAAATATTTTGAAGATGTTATTAATTTTGCATCTTTTTCAGATAGTTGATATTCTTCCAAATATCTTTGTTTTCTACTTTCTGGTAATTCTGGAAGTGTATTCTTTATGTTTTCTATATATTCTTCAGAAAGTTTAATAGCAACTAAGTCTGGATCTGGGAAATAACGATAATCTTGTGCATCTTCTTTGTCTCTCATTGGGAATGTTTTTCCTGATACATCATCCCATCTTAATGTCTCTTGTTCTATTACTCCACCATCTTCTATTACATCAATTTGTCTATCTACTTCATATTCTATGGCTCTAGTTATGCTTTTAAATGAATTCATGTTTTTCATTTCTGTACGAGTTCCAAGTTTTGTATCTCCTTTTTTTCTAACAGAAACATTAACATCTGCTCTTAAAGATCCTTCTTGCATTTTACAATCAGATACTTCTATATATTCGAATATTGATTTTAGTTTTCTTAAATAACTTTCTGCTTCTTCACTGCTACTTATATCAGGTTCAGAAACTGTTTCTATTAAAGGTACTCCTGCTCTGTTTAAGTCAACTAAACTTCCCCCTCCGAATTCATCATGATTTAATTTTCCAGCATCTTCTTCTATATGAATTCTTGTTATTCTTATTTTTTTCTTGCCTTCTTTTGTATCAATTTCTACATATCCATGTTCACAAAGTGGTTTATCAAATTGAGAAATTTGATAAGATTTTGGAAGATCTGGATAAAAATAATTTTTTCTATCATTTTTACTGTCTCTTGCAATCTCACAATTAGTAGCAAGACCAGCTTTTACAGCATATTCTACTACTTTTTCATTTAAAACTGGCAAAGTTCCAGGCATAGCCATACAAATTGGACATGTATGTGAATTAGGTGAACCACCAAATTCTGTTGGACATGAGCAGAATATCTTTGTTTTTGTTGATAATTCGGCATGAACTTCTAATCCTATTACAACTTCATAATCTTCTCTTGACATTTATTTTCCTCCTATGATAATTTATTTTATTTAAACTCAGGTTTGTAATTTTCTCTAAACTTATAATCTTGTTCAAATGTATACGCTGCATTTAATATTGTTTCTTCACAGAATCTATTTCCTATTAATTGCATTCCTATTGGCATACCTTGACTATCAACTCCACATGGTATTGATATTCCTGGTAATCCAGCTATATTTACAGAAACTGTACAAATATCTGCTAAATACATCTCTAATGGGTTATCTGATTTAGAACCTATATCAAAAGCAACTGTTGGTGATGTTGGTGTTAAGATTACATCATATTTTTCAAATCCTTTGTTGAATTCATTAATTACTAATGTACGTACTTGTTGTGCTTTTTTGTAATAAGCATCATAATACCCTGATGACAATACATAAGTTCCAAGAATAATTCTTCTTTTAACTTCTGCCCCAAATCCTTCACTTCTAGACTTCTTATATAATTCTTTTAAGTTTTTAAATTCTGGTGTTCTATATCCATAACGAATTCCATCAAATCTACCTAAATTTGAACTTGCTTCCGCACATCCTATGATATAGTAACTTGCTAATGAATAATTAGCTATATCTAATGAAAATTCTTCTATTTCAGCACCTAATTTTTTATATCTTTCTATAGCATCCAATAAAGTTTGTTTTACTTCTTCATTGATTCCATCACCAAAGAATTCCTTTGGTACACCAATTTTTAGTCCTTTTACATCATTTTTTAAACATTTTGTATAGTCTACTTTTTCTCTATCACTTGAAGTACTATCTTTTTCATCATGTCCTGCTATAACATTTAACAACATTGCACTATCTTTTACATCTTTTGTAATTGGACCAATTTGATCTAATGATGATGCAAATGCTACTAATCCATATCTTGATACTAAACCATATGTTGGTTTTAATCCTACAACTCCACAGAAACTAGCAGGTTGTCTGATTGATCCACCTGTATCTGAACCTAAAGCCCATGGTACTAAATTTGCTGCAACAGCTGCTGCAGATCCACCAGATGATCCTCCTGGTACTTTATTTAAATTCCAAGGATTTCTTGTTTTCTTAAAATATGAATATTCTGTAGAACCACCCATAGCAAATTCATCCATATTTAATTTACCTAAATTAATTATATTTTCATCATTTAATTTCTCAACAACAGTTGCATCATATGGAGAAACAAAATTTTCTAGCATTTTAGAACTACATGTTGTCTTTACACCTTTTGTGCACATATTGTCTTTTATTCCTATTGGAATCCCTGCAAACTCTCCTGTAATTTCACCTTTATTTACTTTATCCTCAATTTCTGATGCTTGTTTATTAGCTTCATCTGTTAAAGTTGTTACAAAAGCTTGTACATCTTTTTCTTTTTCATTTATTCTATCAACATAAGCATTTGTTATTTGTGTTATAGTTAATTCTTTATTTTTTAACTTTTCTTGTAATTCATGAACAGTTAATTCTGTAATATCCATTAGTTAATTTACCTCCCTAATTTTTGTAATTTCTTGATATAAATGTAGTCAAAAATATATTCTCTATATATCTTGATCTTTATGTTGTTTAAAAAACCTTTGGTATTTTAAACATATTTTGTTCTTGAGTAGGTGCATTTTGTAATAAACTTGCATTATCCTCAAATACTTTTATCTCATCTTTTCTAAATACATTTTTCGCTTCATTACTACCAACAGTAATATCTAATCCTTCTACTGGAGCATTATTAACTATATTAGCAAAATTCAAAATATCCTGTAAATTTAAAATATATGATTCTATTTCAGAATCTTCAATATTCAAATCAGCCAACTTTGCAATATGTAAAATTTCCTCTTTACTTACTTTCATGTAACCATCTCCTATTCCCAATTTGTTCACTATTATATACTTTTTTTACCAAAAAAACAAGCCCTAAACAAATAAAAAAGCTAAAAGGAGGGAAAAGGGGACGTTCCTTAAAATCCCTCTAATAGTGAAAAAGGGACACTCCTTTATGTATCTAAAATACCTTGTTACAGTTTACTTTAAATACATAAAAGAGTGTCCTCTTACTTTATTTAATAGAATTTAAGAATATTCTTTCTTTTCTATTATTTTAATTCGATAACAGCTCCAACTTCTGAGAATTTAGCTTTTAATTCTTCAGCTTCGTCTTTGCTAACTCCTTCTTTAACTGTTTTAGGAGCTCCATCAACTAATTCTTTAGCTTCTTTTAATCCTAATCCTGTAGCATCTCTAACTACTTTGATAACTTTGATTTTTTGATCTCCAGCTTCTGCTAATACAACATCAAATGATGTTTTTTCTTCAGCAGCTCCACCAGCTACAGCTCCTGCTGCTGGTGCTGCAGCTGCTACTGCAGATACTCCATATTTTTCTTCTATAGCTTTTACTAAATCAGCTAATTCAACGACTGTTAAAGCGTCGATTTCTTCAATTAATTTTTCTATTTTTTCCATTTTAAAATCCTCCCTTTTCTAGTGATATAAGTTCACTACTCTATTTTTATTTTATTATTCTGCATCTGTTGCTTCTGCTTTTTCTTCAGCTACAGGTGCTGCTTCTTCAGCTGGAACTGAAACAGTAACTTTTTCTCCAGCTTCTTCTTTTTGTTTTCTTACTTCTTCAAGTGCAACTGCAACTTTTGAAATATTTCCAAGTAAAGCACCAGCAAGCATAGATAGTAAAGTTTCTCTTGATGGTAATTTTGCTAAAGTGATTATTTCTTCTGTAGTCATTACTTTCCCTTCGATAACTCCACCTTTAATTGTATAGAAATCATTGTCTTTACTAAATTTGTAGATTGTTTTAGCTGGTTCTAAGTAATCTTCATTACTCATTATTACAGCTGTTGGTCCTACTAATTTGTCTTCTAATCCTTCTATTCCTGCTTCTTGTAATGCTCTTCTTGTTATGTTATTTTTTATAATTGTGCATTTTGCATTTGCATTTCTTAAGTCTCTTCTTAAAGTTGTATCATCAGCTACATTAATTCCTCTATAATCTGTTAAAAGAATTAATTTTGCTTCTTTCATTTCTTCTGATAGTTTCTTAACTTCTTCTTTCTTTTGGTTTAATATTTTTTCACTTGCCATTTATTTTTTCACCTCCAATATATTTAGTTATTTATTTAAAAAATTAATAACACTCTTTGTTTCCTACCAAGGAATACAAAGAGTGCTTAAACTTTCTCTTATTTGTACCTCGGTAGGACTTAAATTTTTGCCTACTGTCTATGGTCCATATTAAAATTATTTTTGGTCTATAAAGATACTTGGTCCCATTGTTTTTGTTACAGCAACACTTTTTATATATTGACCTTTAGCTGCTGCTGGTTTTGCTTTTATAATAGCGTTTATAATTGTTTCATAGTTTTCTAATAATTTATCTGCTCCAAATGAAACTTTTCCAAATCCTAAGTGAATAATATTATTTTTATCTAATCTATATTCTACTTTACCAGATTTAATTTCATTTATAGCTTTTGTTACATCCATTGTAACTGTTCCTGATTTAGGGTTTGGCATTAAACCTTTTGGTCCTAATACTTTACCTAATCTTCCAACAACTCCCATCATATCAGGTGTTGCAACTACTACGTCATAATCAAACCAATTGTCATTTTGAATCTTAGGAATTAATTCTTCTGCTCCAACAAAATCCGCTCCAGCTTTTTCTGCTTCTTCAGCTTTTGGCCCTTTAGCAAACACTAAAACTTTTTGTGTTTTACCTGTACCATTTGGAAGTACTACTGTACCTCTAACTTGTTGATCAGCATGTTTTGAATCTACACCTAATTTAACATGTAATTCAACTGTTTCATCAAATTTTGTTTTTGGCATTTTTTCAATAATTTCTAATGCTTCTTTAACATCATATTCTTTGTTTTTTTCAATTAGTTTTACGCTTTCTGCATATCTTTTTCCTTGTTTCATTTTTTACCCTCCTTTGGTATTAACGAGCTTTTGCTCTCCCAATTAATATATTTTATTCAGTTACTACTATTCCCATAGATCTAGCAGTACCTTCTACCATACTCATAGCTGTTTCTATTGATGCAGCATTTAAGTCTGGCATTTTTTGTTCAGCAATTTCTTTAACTTGTGCTTTTGTTATTTTAGCAACTTTTTCTTTATTTGGTTTTCCTGAACCTTTTTCAATTTTTATAGCTTTTTTAATTAATACAGCTACTGGTGGAACTTTTGTTATAAATTCAAAAGATTTATCCTTGTATACAGTAATTACTACTGGGATAATCATTCCTGGTTGATTTGCTG
>CAKPRW010000073.1 GCA_934183045.1 uncultured Clostridia bacterium | reverse complement strand
ATCTCAATCTTGTATATTCGTCTATTGCCGTATATTGATAATACTTTTCTCCCATTTCTCTCAATTTTTACTATTTAATTAATTTATTTATCATATGTACTATTTATCAATGCATCATTATTAGCCTCTATTACAATACTAGACCAGTCATTCCCTTTATAAATTCTATTAATATATCCACTTTTTGTACCACTATTTTTAAAAGCACTCTTTTTTACTGTCTTTAATGTACTTGGTAATTCTATACTAACTAATCCTGAACATCCTTCAAAAGTACTTGTACCTATTGTTGTTATTCCTTCTTCCATTGTTACTGTTATTGGATTTTCTCTTGAATAGTACCATGGTGTTCCACCATAAAATGCACCATATCCTCCACCATAATCTGATCCTATTCCTGTTCCTTTTGTAAAGTTTACTTTTTTTACTCCTGTACAATCTTGGAATATTGTTGGATCCCCATATGCAAAGTTTCCTACATTTAATGATATTGGTAATGTTACTTCTTCTATTTTTATACAATCTTTAAATGTACCATCTGATATGCTTTGTACTGTATCCGGAAGTATTACTTTATTTATTAATCCACATCCATCAAAGATATATTTTTCTAAATTAGTTATTTTACTTGGTATTTTTACAGTTCCTTTAATGTTAGAGCATCCTTTAAATGCATATGCTCCCAAAGAGTCTAAGTTATCATTTAAATTAATATCTATATCTACTTTAGCACAACCACTAAAAGCATTTTCACCTATACTTGTTACATTTGATATATCTACTTTAGTTTCCCAATTTTCACATCCATTAAATGCACTTTCTCCTATTTTAGTTACACTGCTTGGTATATCTAAAATTTTTAATCCTGTACATCCTTGAAATGTAGATGATCCTATACTTGTTATTCCTTCTTCTATTGTTACTGTTATTTCATTATTTTTTGAACAATACCATGGTGTTCCACCATAAAATGCACCATATCCTCCACCATAATCTACTACTGTTCCCGTTCCTTTTGTTAACCTTACTTTCTTTATTCCTGTGCAATCTTGGAATATTGTTGGATCACCATATGCATGATTTCCTACGTTTAACGATATTGGTAAAATTACTTCTTCTATTTCTTTACAGTTTCTAAAAACTCCATTTTGTGATTCAGTAAAACTTTCTGGTAATAATATTTTCTTTAATAATGTACGATCTGAAAATGCATACTCACTTATTGAAGTTACAGGTAATCCATTATGTTTTTTTGGTATTATTAAATTAGTTAATTCATTATTATTATACTTTTCATTTCCTAAATCTGAAAAACCTGTTATTGTTGAAGTTGTACTTCCATCTGACCATGTAAAGTAATCTGGATTTGTTTCATCTTCCCATTTTGCATATAATGTTATATCACTTGTCATATTCGAATCTGTTCTTTGTACACTTTCTCCTGAAAAATTTGATGATAAATACCATCCTTCAAATGCACTTCCTTCTTTAGTAACTTCATTTGATGTTGGGAATACAACTCTTTCTCCACTAGAAAATTCTGTTACTGCATTTTCTGGAATTTCTCCACCATTTGCTACATACTGTATCTTATAAGTCTGTGATGATGATCCTTTATCTCCATCTCCATATATTGTTCCTACTGGATCAGAATTTCCACCTGTTACATTTTTTATTTTTACGTAATATTTTCTTTTAGTTGTATATGTTACCTTTGCAAATTCTTGTGTTGGCTCTGCGTCTTCATTTTCTGCTGCTAGTGATTCTATACTAAATATACTTCCAAGATCCACTTTATTTTTAGCTTTTGACACTTTTGTTGCTCCTTCTATGTCTGATGTTTCTTCTACATCTGTAATACCTTCATAAGAACTTTGTAACTCATTTTTTAATGCTGATACAGGTAAATATCCTTTATCATAATAGCTTGTATATACTGCATTTACTGATAATTTTATTTGCTCTATCTCTTTTGCAATCTCTCTTTTTAATTTTGCATCTGATGATTTACCTAGTATTCCATTTTCTCCTGTTAGTGATATAATCGTTACTCCTGCTAAAATTAATAGTACTATTATCGTTACAATTAGTGCTATTAGCGTTATTCCTCTTTCTTTATTTTTCATCTTATGTTCCCCTTTATATTATCTAATTTATAAATAATTATAAACTATTTATAATGTTATTTCAATATTATCAAAAAATGTAATACAATTTTAATATGCACTACTTTACCATAAAATATCAAAATTAAAATTTCGCATAATTCTTGACTTTTTTGGAAATACTGTGTAAAATATAATACATACAATTAAATATCAATTGCATATGTACAATGCAAAGATTTTAGAAGTTACTTTAAGAGAATAAGGGTCCTAGGCTGAAAGCCCTTTAAGGTCAACCTAAAAATTGAAACACATTGGAGCAATTTTAAATAAAGTGGAAAATTAAAAATTTTCAAGCTGGGTGGCACCGCGGAAACAATTTCGTCCCTGCATTAATGCATTGGGCGTTTTTTTAATGCCAAAAGGAGGTTTTTATATGAATGAGTATAGAACTCATAATTGTAATGAAATTAGTTTAGAAGATGTAGGAAAGGAAGTAAGAATAGCAGGATTTGTACAAACAATCCGTGACTTTGGTGGTCTTGTTTTTCTAGACATTAGAGATATGTATGGAATTACACAAGTTGTAACTTCTGGTGATCCAAAAGATGTAGATTTCGTTTCACATATTCCAATAGAATCATCAGTTACTGTATTTGGTACAGTTAGAAAAAGAGATGAAGAAACTGTAAATCCAAAATTAAAAACAGGTTTAGTTGAAATAGCTATTAAAGAAATTAAAATCTTAGGTAAAAGAACAAAAAATTTACCATTTGAAGTAAATACTGAACAAGATGTAAGAGAAGATTTAAGATTACAATATAGATTTTTAGATTTAAGAAATGACAGATTAAAAAACAATTTACTTTTAAGAGCAAATGTAATTCAATTTTTAAGAAGTCAAATGATTGATCAAGGATTTTTAGAAGTTCAAACACCAATACTTACTAGCTCTTCTCCAGAAGGAGCAAGAGATTATCTTGTACCAAGTCGTCTACATGCTGGTAAATTCTACGCTTTACCACAAGCCCCTCAACAATTTAAACAACTTCTTATGGTTTCTGGTATAGATAAATATTTTCAAATTGCTCCTTGTTTTAGAGATGAAGATGCAAGAGCAGATAGAGCTCCTGGTGAATTCTATCAATTAGATGTAGAAATGGCATATAGCAAACAAGAAGATGTCTTTAATGCAATTGAACCAGTAATATACAATACTTTTAAGAAATTCTCTAACAAAAAAATATCACAATATCCATTCCCAAGAATTTCTTACAAAGAAGCTATGTTAAAATATGGTTCAGATAAACCTGATTTAAGAAATCCTTTATTTATTATCGACTTATCTGAATTCTTTAATAAATGTACTTTTAAACCATTTATTGATAGAACTGTAAGAGCAATAAAAGTTAAAGGACATCTTTCTAAAGGTTTCCATGAAAAAATGTTAAAATATGCAACATCTATTGGAATGGGTGGATTAGGATATCTAGAAGTTCAAGAAGATTTAACATTTAAAGGACCTATTGATAAATTTATTCCAGATGACCTAAAACATGAATTATTAGAACTAGCTGAATTAGAAAAAGAAGACACTATTTTCTTTATTGCAGATAATGAAGCAAGGGCAACAGAACTTGCAGGTCAAATAAGAACTGAACTTGGAAACAGATTAAATCTAATCGATGAAAATATATTTGAATTCTGTTGGATTGTTGATTTCCCAATGTTTGAATTAGATGAACAAGGAAATTTAGCATTCAGCCATAATCCATTCTCTATGCCTCAAGGCGGATTAGAAGCTTTAGAAAATAAAGATCCTTTAGAAATTCTTGCTTATCAATACGATATAGTTTGTAATGGTATAGAATTATCTTCTGGAGCTGTTAGAAATCACGACATCAATATAATGCTTAAAGCCTTTACAATGGCAGGTTATACAGAAGAAGAAGTTAAATCAAAATTTGGTGCTTTATATAATGCATTCCAATATGGTGCCCCACCACATGCTGGTGTAGCTCCTGGTGTTGATAGAATGCTTATGTTACTATCTGATTCAGAAACAATCAGAGAAGTAATTGCTTTCCCATTAAATAGTAAAGCACAAGATTTAATGATGGGAGCACCTGGAGATGTTCGTCGTGATCAATTAAGAGATGTTCATATTAAAATCGATATTAAAAAAGATTAAAATAGAATAATAAATATTTAAAAGTCACTAAATTATTAAGTAAAACCTTAACAATTTAGTGACTTTTTTATTACGTCTTATTTATTTCTTGCTATTTTTTAAATTATATTCAAATTCTTCCCATGATTTACTAAATACATGATTTGCAAATGTTTCTTTTAAACCTGTAATTTGTTTTAACCTGATTATTTCATCTAATTCCATTCCTAAATGCTTTGATATTTTTTCTTCATCCCATCCATTTTCAGTTAATGTTAACACTATATGTGACATATCAACAATTTGATGTGTTCCTCTTGCTCTATTATGTCTTATAGTACTAGCCATACGATTTTCCAAATCTTTATCTATTGTAACAATTGGTATTTGTTTTAAATTAAAGTCTTCTTTTGCCAAACGATAACGGTGAAATCCGTCTACAACAATATAAATATCCTTTTCTTTATCATAATATGTAACAATAGGCTGCGTATATCCATCCTCTTCTATAGAATGTTTTAATAATTGCATTTCAGGAGGAGCTACTTTATTAGGGTTATAATCATTTGCTATCACTTTATCTATATCTACCATTTTTACATTTAATACTGGCATTTCTATTTCCTTCAAAATTAAACCTTCTTTCCATTTTTATGTACCATTACAAAGTTTTTATATACTTGTTTATCTATAACTTCGAATCCACATTTTTTGTATACGTCAATATATTGCTTTGTTAATATACTTGTTTCTATTTGTTCTTCTTTACTTACTCTAGTTAATAATTTTTCTAAATATTCTTCCTTATAGCAGTAAATATTTTTCATTACTTTATTTTGAATAGACACAAATGCTATGACATTGTCATTTTCAATATATACATACCATTCTTTTTTATCATCATCATAGATTCTGTCATTTGTCTGTCTTTCTACTAATCTTGATCCAAAAAATTTCCCCATATATTGATAAAACTTTTCACTTTTATTATTAATTTTTACAATCATATTTCTTCTCCTATCCAGTTTGTTCTTGAATTATTTTTTGCAATGTTTTATCATCTGTCTTTGTGTTTTTATTTAAAAGATTATCCCATCTATGAATTAATCTTTGTAGTTCTTCGTCATCTGTTTTTGTTTGTGCAAATGATAATCTTTTCATATAAAAGTCATTTTTTTCTACAGCTCTTGCTACCCTTCTCCATGATATTGCCTTTTTTTGATTTTCCAATTTACAATCTGCTGTATCTGGTATATCTTTAGGATTTACATTGTATCTTTTATTGTACCAAATTATAAATTTCTTTATTTTTCTATAATAGTGCAACATTAAATCTCTGTTATAAATTCCTATACTTTCTAATAAAAATACTGTGTATTGTTGCCATGACATGAAATCTGGTTTGCATGATTTTATATTACCTAAAGCCGTTGTTTTACAATATATATTACCAAAATTGACACCATTTACTCTATTCAATATTTTTGACCAGGTATCATATTCTAGTGCTTTAAATTGATTCAATCCCTTTCTTTGGTCATCTCCATATGGTTGGCAAAGTCTTTGTTCATAGATACTAACTCCATTTTTGTACATTAATTCATATATATAATTAAAGTCTAAGTCTAATTTACTTACTGCTCCCCATATATCTTGTACAGCCCAATCATAAATAGGATAAAAATTATATACTTCTATATGTCTTTCCCCTACTTTTAATTTTGTTGTCCAATTATAATTATTAAAAGTGATCTTATTATCCTGGAATGCTATTGTTCTAAATCTGTTTAAACTTTCATCAGTCCTTATTCCAACTCCACAAGCCACTTTTCCTTTATATTTATTTTGATACCACTCTGCAAACTGTACTATAAAATCTTCAAATTCTTCACCTTTTTTAAACCAATCAAATGGGCAATTATGAATATTTATACTATCTTTTGGCAAATCTCTTACCCATAAACTTTTACTTTCTTCTTCCCAACATATCCATTTTGGTTGTAATACAGAAACTGCATTTCTAAGAGCCATTGGTAATGCTATATGATAGAAATCTCTTATTTGTGGTAATTTTTTTAACTGTTCAACATGTTGTATTGTATGTTTATATTGAGCTTCAAAATCTATATATAAAACATCAAATTTCTTTCCCAATTTTTTTGCTACTATATTAGCAAGCTGTATCATTACAGAACTATCTTTACCACCACTAAAACTAAAATAGACATTATCAAAATTATTAAATATAATCTCTAATCGTTCAAATGTAGCATCTAACACGTTTTTTTCTAAATATTTTTTTGCCATAATAGTTTCCCTTCTTTCTCCAAATTATACCATTTTTGGTATTTTCTGTAAAGTTTTTTCGATATTTTTAGACATTGTATATTTTTGAATTTTTAATGTTAGATTTGAGAAAGGAAAAAAAATAAACGATCATAAATAAAATTTATAATCGTTTATTCCTATTAATTCATATATTTATATTTTGTTTATATAAAATTCTTATTTTTTGTTTACTAAATCTTTTAATGCTTTACCAGCTTTGAATACTGGAGCTTTTGATGCAGGTATTTTGATTTCTTCTTTAGT
>CAKPRW010000072.1 GCA_934183045.1 uncultured Clostridia bacterium | reverse complement strand
GTCTAATTTTAACTTTTGTAAAAATTAATGGTGCTAAAAATATGATTAATATACATAAGACTTCTGTTTCATTTGCTATTGTCATTGGCAAATGTTCATTTATATTTTGAGTTGTATTTCCTTGCATTGTTTTTATTAAGTATGTATATGGTGTTGTTCCTAATGGTGTTAATAATCCTGTAAATATACATATAATCATTATTAAAATAAGCCATTTTACATTATCATTTTTTGTTAGTTTTATTTTATATGGATTTTGTAATTCTTTACTTCTTTTTATTTTTACTTTGTCTATTGTATTATTTAATTCTTCTAATTTTTTCTCTAACTCTTGTACTTTTTCCTCACAATTTTGTTTCTTTTTTAATTTTTTTATTTTGTTTTCTAAGATTTTAACTTCTACTTTTCTATATATAACTAATTCTCCAATTGCTGCAATTACATATTCTGCTATATATGGTAAATATAGGATAAAGTAAAATGGAAATACTGCTACATGCAAGTTTGCAATTAATATTGGAATTATTATCAACCCAATTCCATATCTCTTTTTCCTTGTTTCTAGAAACTTTTCTATCAAATATATTGTAATTGCAAATAGTATAAAAGTTACTAGTTGAGCTCTTGCTGCTATATAACCTCTAATTAAATACATCGCACCTATGGTAATTACAAATGATAATACTTCATTTTTCGTTAGTTTACTATTTATTAAGTATATACTTATTCCTAAAATTACTGCTAACAAACATGTTGTAATATATATGCCTGTCATTCCAAATGAATTATATATATAATATGTAATTAAATCATATCCCCAATGAGGATATGTATATCCTAAATCTTCATGCCATGAAAATGGATCTTCCATGTCTATTCCGTACTTGGCAATATGCTCTCCAACTTTAATTGTATAATATGTATCATTTTGTAATGTTACTGGTGATAAAGCTACACTTACAATTGCAATCAAAATTATTGCTAAAATTGTAATTTTTACATTTAAAGATATTGTTGTTTTTTTATCTTTTTTATTTTCTTTTGCTTTCATGTTTTTAGTTCCCTTCTTTAAAATTTCACATTAATTTATTTTCTAGATTATATCAAAAAAAGTTGTAAAAGACTAGTCTTTTACAACTTTTTATTTTCTATATTTTATACAGCTTCTTGATCTGGTATTTCTTTTTCAGCATCATTTTCTTGTATGATTTCTAAGCTTCCAACTGATACTTCATATGCTACTCTCTGTTCAACTGTACCATCTTCAAATTTCTTTTCGTATGTTCTTGATTGAACTCTACCAACTATTTTTACTTGAGTTCCTACTTCTAAATCTTGACAGAATCTAGCATTTCTTCCCCATGCAATACATGGTATGTAATCAGATTTATTATAAGCTCTATTTACTGCAAGCAATATGTCTGATATTTCTCTTCCAAATGGTGTTTGTCTATAAATTGGCTTTTTGCATATGTAACCAATTAGTACTACTTCGTTTGTTATCATATCTTTTTTTACTATTTCATTTTCTTCTTCTACTTCTTCATTTTCTTCGACTTCCATAATGTCTTTTGTAAATACTGTTAATATTAGTCTGTTTCTTGAATTTTCGTAACTGTTATATGATCTAAATTGTCCCTTTACTAATAATTTTTTTCCTTCTTGTAACATTTCATCTTTTATTAATCTTTCTGAAACTGTTACTGGTATTATATCAGCATTTCCACTTAAACGTTCTATTGATAAGTCAAATACATAAAATCTTTCTCCATAAATTTCATGACTAAATCTTTTTTCTCCTGTAACTTTTCCAACTAATGTTAAATAGTTGTTTTCTAAATAATTTGTATCCAATTTTTTTCCTCCCTATTTTTTATTTCATCAGTTTACAAAATTACTTTGTAATTTTGTAATAGTACTTTTTTCCTTACGCATAATTGATTTACATTTTTTATTATACACCTTTTTTTTGGTTTTGTCTACATAAAAAGTTAATTTTTTATAAAAAAGTGAGATTTTTCCTATATTTCATCGATTATGCAATCGTCATATATCATGAGTAATATATATATTATCATTATTTCATATACCTTACATTGCTTATTTTCTCTTAATTTTATTTTCTTCTCTTCTACATCTAACCATTTATCATTTTTATTTTTTATACTTCTTTGTAAATATATTAATATGTTATTTTCACTTATACTAGATATTGTTACTGTTGACTTTTGATTCAATCCGTATGTTATTATATTTTTCTTTTGTTTTTTTAATATACTTATATCTGTATTTATGTCTGTATTTAATAATATATATTTTGAGTCGCAACATATTTTCTCTAAAGTAAACATATAATCTTCTAATTTATTTAGTTCATTCTCTATAACTATAGTTTCAAATTTTATATTTTTTATATTTTCTATACTTTTTCTATTTACATGTATTAGGTTGATTACATTATTTTTATCAATGTCTTTTATTCTTTCTTTTAAATTTTCAAAACTTTTAATATCTGAAACAATTCCTATAAATGACATTATCTCTCCCCTTATTATTTTATATTGTTATTATCTCCTTAGGCGGTAATTTTATACATTTTAGTTTTGTACTTGTGTACCATTACTATTTATAGAGTAATTATCTTTATAAATTAAATCAGATACTTTTACTACTTCTAATCCTTTTTCTTTAATGTTCTTTATTAACATGTCTAAACTATCTGCCGTATGTTTTGTTCCATTATGACTTAGTATAATATCTCCTGCTTTTATTTTATTTTTTAATCTGTTCCACATTTCATTTCCTGTAATACCTGTATAATCTAATGTGTCTAGATTCCATTGTATAGTATAATATCCTTTATCTTGAGCTGATTTTATAACAGTATCATTATATTCGCCATATGGAGCTCTATATATTTTAGTTTTACTACCTGTTACTTTTTGAATTTTTTCATTGCTTTTTTCTATTTCTTCAATATTTTCTTCATAACTTAAATTATTAACATGTGGATGTGTATTACTATGACTTGCTATTTCGTGACCTGCCTCATTTATTTTTTTCACACTTTCTGGAAATTTATCTATCCAATCTCCTACCATAAAAAATGTTATTTTAGTGTTATTTTCTTCTAAAACTTTTAAAATTTCATCTATATCGTCTGCGTTCCATGCACAATTCATTGTAAATGCTACTTTATTTTCTTTTGTTTCAACGTTATATATTGGTAATAATTTTTTACTATTTGTAGCAGATGTTTGTACTGTATTTGGATTAGTTCCTAAAGTGTTTGCAACGCAAAACAATAAAACTACTGTCACTATAGATACTAAATATGTGTATATTTTTTGTTTGTTACATACTAAAAACATAAAAAAACCTCCAAACCAAAGCTCTTTTTATTGTATGCTTTGATTTGGAGAAAAATTCTTTTAATATAAAAATATTATTAATCATATATACTATTACTTCTGCGATAAGTATTATTGCTTCTATAATAAGTATTATAATTTTTATGTTCTAAAATATTATCTGAATCATCAAGTTCTTCACGAATTCCAAATATAAATATGAATAAAAGCATCATCATTATTATACACAATGACACAAATAAACCTATTGATCCAGTTACAATTCCTGTAATAGCCATTCCTTTATCAACTGTTTTTATCCCTAATACACCAAATATTATTGATAAGATTCCACATGGTATTGATATATACCATACACAAAAAAATACTAATGTAATTATTCCTAATACCATAGATGCAATACATAAACCTTTTTTTCTTTTTGGCTCTTTATTAGTTGTATTTGCTTTTGTTTCTGTTTCTGTTTTAGATTCTGTCTTAGTTTCAGCTTTATTTTCTTCTACTTTTGAATCTTCTACTTTTTGTACTTCTATTATTTCTTTTTCTTTTTTATTTTCTTCCATAATACCCCCCATTTATTTTTATATTGCTATTATACTATATTTATTCTTTTTTTACAATAGTACTATATTTTTTATTATAGTATATATTATCCATATTATAACAAATATTATAACTTGCCACCATTTTGGATATAAATATGTTAGCTTCTTTTCTTCTTTCCCCATATTATAAAGATATATAATATTTAATATTGCTAAATATATAATCATTATAAATATCATCGAGTTTTCATAAAATGCCTTTATTAAATTTCCTTTTATCATATTTTGTACGCACCTAGTTCCTCCACATGCAAAACAATATAATCCTGTATTTTCATATACCCAACATTTTGGTATTAAGTTAATATATTTGGAATTAACAAAACAACATATTATTAAAAATACTATTATTTCTATAATTATAATTTTTTTCTTTCTTTTTCTTTCCATGCCTATATTATACTGTATTTTCGTTAAATTTACTAGACATTTTCTTTCAACTTTCTACATTTTTTTCATATTATATATTAAGCAACTTAAGTTGTAATTTTAGAAAGGATGATTTATTATGGATATGGATTATAAAAAGCCTCATTGCCCAGTTTTAGATGTAGACGGTGTAATTTCGGGAGGTAAGCAATTTGATCTTGATATTACTTTACCAGAAGATAACCGTGATGTAATCTATGGTGTTGTAAAAAATTGTTTTAAAGAACCTGTTTGTGATGCAGTTGTTAAATTAGTTGAAGTTGTTTATGAACATGGTAAAGAAGAAAGAAGACCTATTGGTCATACTTTTACTGATAAAGAAGGAGAATTTGTTTTCGGACCTCTTTGTCCTGGAAAAGAATATGCTCTTCAAATTTGGGTAAATGATACTAAAAAGATAAAAATTTGTGCAAAATGTCATCATGAAGGAAAATGTTTAAAAGGTGACAAATGCGATAAATGTGATTGTTTTATTGATAAAAAAGAGGATTGTAAAGAATGTATAAAAGATGATGATTATAAAAAAGATGACTGTGATAAATGTAAAAAACAAGAAGATTGCTAAAAGTCCAATTCTTTTAAAACACAATATTTATTATTAATAAAAAACAATATTGAAGTAGAAATTTATTCACTTCAATATTGTTTTTTTATATTATATTATTACATAATCCCCATTTTTTTAGCTAATTGTTTACTTTTCTTTATCATCTTTTTCTTATTCATCATTCCACTTTCTGTATATGCCATAACTAGTCCTGTAGTTATTAATCCTCCAATCATAACACCTTTTATAAATTTCATATTATCACCTCTTTTTTTATTTATTATTTCTTTATAAAACTATTTTTATACTTTTTTATTATGGAATATATTTCATTAATTGCAATTACTGCTAAAAATATTCCAAAACATTTTTTTAATATTCCAACATCTATATTTATTGATATATTAGCTCCAATTATTGCGCCGAATACTCCGAATACAGATATTATAATCGCTAATGGAATATCTATATTTTTATTTTTTAGATTTACAATTATTGCAACTATTGAAGTAGGAATAAAGAAAATTAAATTTGTAGCTTGTGCTATATGTTGTTCCATTCCCATTGTAAATGTAAGCAGAAAAATTAGTATTGTACCGCCTCCCATTCCTGTTCCACTTACAATTCCTGAAACTAATCCTATCAATATTTCTGCCATCTTGAGTCTCCTTATATTTTTGATTTTAATACATAAAATATTTTTTATTTTGCTATGTCAACATTTTAAATGATGCATAAACTAAAAATAAAGTAAAAGCTACTTTTAATACTTTTTCAGGTAATTTCTTTAACAATTTTGCACCAATATAGCCCCCTATTGCACCACCAATAGCACATAATACGGCTACTTTCCAATCTATAAAATTTCCTTTGTAATAAAAGAAACTACTTGTTATAACCATTGGTAATATACAAAATACTGATGTTCCTCTCGCTTTTGTATCATTACAATTTAATAAATATATAAATGCAGGAACTAATATCATTCCCCCACCAGTTGAAAATAAACCACTTACTATTCCTGCTAAAATACCAATAACAACTTTTTTTAACATAATAAAAACCTACTTTTTAGTAGGTTTTCCATTTCCTTTGATTTTATACAAATTTAATTTTATATTTATTTATTTTCATTTTTATCATCAAAAATATAATATTTTGTTCCTAGCATCTGGTCTGGTAAATACTGTTGTTCCACATAATGTCCAGAATAATCATGAGGATATTTATATCCTTCGTTATATCCTAATTCTCTCATTTTTTCAATTGGAGCATTTCTAATATGCATTGGAACTTCTCCAGTTTCCTTTGTTTTTACGTCTTCTATTGCTTTATTAATTCCTAAATAAGCAGCATTTGATTTTGGTGATGTTGCTACATATACTGCTGCTTCTGATAAAATAATTCTAGCTTCTGGCATTCCTACCATATGCACAGCTTGCATAGCTGCATTTGCTACAACTAAAGCGTTAGGATTTGCCATTCCAACATCTTCTGCACTACATATTACAATTCTTCTTGCTAAAAACATAGGATCTTCTCCACCTTCTAAAGCTCTTGCTAAATAAAATATAGAAGCATCTGGATCAGAACCTCTCATTGATTTTATAAATGCACTTATATTATCATAGTGAGCATCTCCATTTTTGTCAAAAACTACTTTTCTGTTTTGAACACTATTTTTTATTACTTCATCCGTTAAATGAATAAATCCATCTTCTTCCATTGCTGTAGTTAGTGTAGCAACTTCTAAACCATTTAATGCTGTCCTCACATCTCCATTTGATATTATTGCTATTTTTTTTAAAGTCTCATCTTCTATTTTTATATTATACTCTCCTAATCCTTCTTTGGTTGTTAGTGCTCTTTTTAACACTTTATATATATCATTTTCTGTTAGCGGATTTAACTTTATAACCATTGATCTTGATATTAAAGCTTTATTAACTTCAAAATACGGATTTTCGGTTGTTGCTCCTATTAATATAATTGTACCATTTTCAACATATGGT
>CAKPRW010000071.1 GCA_934183045.1 uncultured Clostridia bacterium | reverse complement strand
GTATGGAGATCTAAACTTTGTGAATCCAGTTTCACCTGCATGCTGTGAAGTTTTAGCTGGAATGTTTGGATACTATGAATTTGAAATAACAAAAGACATAGGAACTTGTATAATGACAGGTATTATAACAGATACAGGAGGATTCCAATATAGAGGAGTAAATCCAGAAACATTTGAATTTACAGCAGAGTTAATAAGAAAAGGTGTGGATATTCCAGATATATATAAAAGAACATTACGAACAAAAACAAAAGGAAACTTTAAACTAACAAGAAAAGTATTAGATAGAATGGAACTGCTAGAAGACGGAAAAGTAACATTCACTTATATAAACAGCCAAGATGAAAAAGAAGTAGATGCAGAACCAGGAGATCACGAAGGTTTAGTAGAGTTGGGAAGAGATATTGAAGGAGTAGAAGTATCAATATTTGTTAGGCAAAAAGAGGGTGAAAATGCTTATAAAATATCTTTGCGCTCTAGTGACTATGTAAATGTATCTGACATATGCTTATTATTTGGTGGTGGAGGTCATCCAAGAGCAGCTGGTGCATTAATACAAGGAAATCTTGAACAAGTTAGAGAAAAAATTTTAAAAGAAGTAAAAAAAGCAATAAAATAGTGGACAATAGGGACGTGTCTTTTGGGCAAATTTTTTGATATTTTTATATATAAATTATTATAAATAATAGAAGTAAAAGTCAACTGAAAAAATTGCCAAAAAGACACGTCCCTATTATCGTCGATTGATTAAAAAATGGAGAAAGTAAGATGAATGGAATAATAATCATAAATAAAACCAAAGGTTATACTTCACATGATATTGTGTATAAGGTAAAAAGAATGTTTAATGAAAAAGTAGGTCATACAGGTACTTTGGATCCTTTGGCAACAGGAGTTTTACCGATTCTTATTGGTAAGGGAACGCAGTGTTCAAAGTATTTGATAAATCATGATAAAATATATGATGTGACTTTACAACTTGGAGTCAAAATGGATAGTGCAGATGGCGAAGGCGATGAAATAGAGACAAAAGAAGTGGGGATCGAAAGCTTGGAGGAGAAAAATGTTCTAAATGTTTTAGAAGATACAAAAGGAAAACAAATGCAAACACCACCAATGTATTCTGCTATAAAAGTAAATGGAAAAAAATTATATGAATATGCGAGAAAAGGCGAAAAAGTAGAAATAAAACCAAGAGAAATTGAAATTTATGATATAGATTTATTAAAGATAAATATAGAAGAAAAGCAGATTGAATTTAGGGTTAAATGTTCTAAAGGAACTTATATAAGGAGTTTGTGTGAGACGATAGCTGAAAAACTAAATACAGTAGGATATATGAAAGAGTTGAATCGTATTAAAGTCGGAGAATTTGATATAAATAAATCTATAACAATAGAAGATTTACAAAAAAATATAGAAAATGAAGAGTTTATAAATAGACACATTATAACATTAGAAAAGATTTTTGAAAAAAATGAAAAAATAGTATTAAACGATAAAAAGCTAACACTGTTTTTGAATGGAGTAAAACTAACATATAATTCTAACGAAGGTATTTATAAAATATATAATAATAGCGAATTTATTGGGACGGGAATAATTAAAGATAACATATTAAAAAGAGATATAATTTTATAATACACATATTTCTATATCACTTTTCATATACTTAACTAAAAGTAGATGGGAAGTGATATTTTGTATTATATTCAAGAAACTGACAAGCCTAATTTTTTTCTGAATTTATTCAATATAGTAAAATTGCAAAATGACAATATTATATTACCAATCTGTGGAGACTCAGATATTACATATAAAAAAGCTTTGATTTTAGCCAAAAAAATAAATTATATTTTAAACAAAACAAACTGCAGGACTGTTTTAATAAGCAAAAAGATGAAACAAAAGCAACAATTTATAAATTTTTTATATTCATATAATTTAAATATTATAGATAGCAAATGGTTATTTGAAGTGCTTGCAGAGAAAAGTTTGAATTACATAATTGATAAGAAAAAAATAAAAAAGCAAGAAATGCATTTATCAATTTTAGTAAATGATCCATCAGAAATTACATTAGAAACAATCAACAAATTAGTTAGACAATATAAAAGAGTTAATATTGTAACTAATCACATAGAAAAATTTAAAAAAATAGAAGAAAAAATGTTAGAAGAAGAAGGAATAACGTTAATTGTTAATAACAACAAAAGAAAAAGTTTATTAAAGTCAGAATTAATATTAAATATTGATTTTCCAACAGAATTAATTAATCAATATAGAATTTATGATGAGGCTATAATTATTAATGTAAAAGAAAAAATAAAAATAAATAAAAAGAGATTTAATGGAATCAATATAAATGACTATGAAATAAAGTTTGGAAATATTGAAGAAATTGATTATGAAAAATTTGAGAAGTTTTATAAAAAAGATATTTATGAAGCAAAAACATATAAAAAACAGCCATATGAAGATATAATTAGAAAAATAAAAAGAGATAAAGTTGAAATTGCTCAATTAAAATCAGAAAATACAACATTTTAAATATTTGAATATTCTAAGAAATTGTTAGAATAAAAGGAGATTTCATACAAGACTACATAATAATAAGTATAAAATATTAATTTTTTATTTAAAAGCTTTTGTTTTTTTACAAAATATACTATAATAGATTTGTCAAATTAAAAGTTGACAAGGAGGTTTTAAAATGCCAGAAAATAATGGAAAAAATAATAGAACTAGACCACACAAAGTTCAGAATTCTAAAAAAAGAAGTAGTACAACAAAAAGAAATCAAGGAAGTAAAAATATAAAACCAGAAGTAAAAAAGGCAGGTAAAAATAGAGCAAAAAAATCAAAGCAACACTCAAAATTAAAAATGGCATTAAAGATAATGATAATAATATTCTTATTGCTATGTGTAATAGGAGCTGGAATTGTAGCAGGAATGTTTTTTGGCCTATTTGGGGATGAATTTGAAATAACAAAAGATGAACTAAAAATAGGAGTATCTAATAGTGTAATAGTAGATCAAAATGGAGCTGTAATAGCAAATCTAAGTGGAGACGAAAAAAGAAAAGTAATAACACTTGCAGATATGGCGGAATATTTACCAAAAGCATATGTTGCAATAGAAGATGAAAGATATTACAAACATAGTGGAGTTGATTTTAAAAGAACAGCAGGAGCAATAGTTAATACAGTGTTTGGAAAAAGCTCATATGGAGGAAGTACAATAACACAACAATTAGTTAAAAATATAACTAAAGATGATGAAGCTTCTGGAATGGCTGGAATATTTAGAAAAGTAAAAGAATGGGCAAAAGCATATCAAGTTGAAAGAATGGTTTCAAAAGATCAAATTTTGGAATTATACTTAAACATACTATTTGTAGGTTCAAGCAATCTACATGGAGTTGAATTAGGAGCAGAATATTACTTTGATAAAAGTGCAAAAGATCTAGATTTAGCAGAATGTGCATTTATGGCGGGAATTAATAATTCACCAAATGCATATGATCCATTTGATACTTCAAAAGATAATTCAGAAAAAATAAGAAAAAGAACTTTAACAGTGTTAAGCAAAATGAAAGAACTTGGTTATATTCAAAATGACGAAGAATACAATGCTGCTGTACAAAAAGTAGAAGACGGTTTAACATTTACAAAAGGAAATATAACATCAACAACAACATATTCTTATCATACAGATGCAGTAATAGAACAAGTCATAAATCAAGTTATGGACGAAAAAAATATTTCAAGACAATTAGCAGAAAACTATGTATACAGTAGTGGATTAACAATATATTCAACTGTTGATACAACAATACAAGCAAGACTAGAAGAAGAATATGCTAAAACAAATAAATATCTAATAAAAAGTCCAACAAAAACACAAACTTCACAATCAGGAATGGCAATTGTTGACTATAAAACTGGAAACGTAGTAGGTGTTGCAGGTGGACTAGGCGAAAAAACTGGAGCAGGCTGGAATAGAGCAACTCAAATGAAGAGACAAACAGGTTCTTCAATGAAACCACTTGCAACAATAGTACCAGGATTAGAAGAAAAAGTAATTACAGCTGCAACAGTATATGATGATGTAAAAACAGACTTTGGAGGAGGATATACTCCAAAGAACTATAACAAATTTAGAGGATTAATAAATATAAGACAATTTATAGAAACATCTCAAAATATACCAGCAATAAAAATAATGAAAGAATTAACACCTAAAAAATCAATAGAATACTTACAAAAAATGGGTATAACTTCTTTAGATGAAAAAAATGATGATGTATTATCATTAGCAATAGGAGGAATGACAGATGGTATTAGTCCACTAGAAATGGCTTCAGCATATGGAACTATTGCAAATGATGGGGTATATATAACACCAACATTCTATACTAAAGTTGTAGACGGAAGTGGAAATACAGTCTTAACGCCAAAACAAGAAACAACAAGAGCTATTTCGGAACAAAATGCATATATAGCAAAAACAATAATTCAAGAGCCAGTAAATGGAGCAAGTGGTACAGCTAAATATTGTGCAATATCAGGAATGGATGTAGCGGCAAAAACAGGAACAACAGACAAGGATTATGATAGATGGCTTTGCGGATTCACACCATATTATGCAGCGGCAACATGGTTTGGATATGACAACAACGAGGAAGTAAAATATAATGGGGGAAATCCTGCAGGATTAATATGGGATGCTGTTATGACTGATATACACAAAGGACTAGACAGTGCAAGATTTGAAAAACCAAGTGGAATTGTTACTGCTACAGTTTGTAGAACAACAGGATGCTTAGCTACAACAGGTTGTTCATCAACATATCAAGAAATATTCACACAAGATAATATGCCAGGTAAATGTGAAGGACATGGTTCACAAGAACTATGTGCAGAATCTGGAAAAATTGCAAACGAATATTGCCCAACTAGAAAAGTAAATAACTATGGTGCTTCAGTACCAAAAGAAAAATTGAATTTATGGAAAACAGTAGGTGGAAGTAGTAGTTCTGGAAGTAAAGTGACAGAAATTTGTGACATACACAAAAAAACAGAAGAAAAACCTAAAGAAGAAAATAAAACAAATACAAATACTAATACAACAACAAATAAAACAAATACATCTAACACAACAAATAAAACAAATACAGCAACAAACACAACTACAAATACTTCATCAAATACAACTTCAACTACAAATAAAGTACAAAATTCAACTGCAAATAAAACTAATTAAAAAATAGATGAGAAATATTATATTTCTCATCTTATATTAAATAAAAGGAGTAGAATAATGGAAATATATTTTTATAATACATTAACTAGAAAAAAGGAAGAATTTAAACCCTTAGATGAAAAAGAAATAAAAATATATTCATGTGGACCAACAGTTTATAAAGACGCGACAATAGGAAATATGAGAACCAACATATTTCAAGATGTCTTAAGAAGAACATTAAGATATAATGGATATAAATTAAAACATGTAATGAATATAACTGATGTAGGACATCTAGTTTCTGATGGAGATGAAGGAGAAGATAAGATGTTAAAATCAGCAAGAGAAGAACATAAAACCCCATTAGAAATCGCAGAACACTATACAAAATTATTTTTTGATGATTTAAAATCATTAAATATAGAAACTCCAGAAATAGTATGTAAAGCAACAGAACATATACAAGAAATGTTAGAATTTGTACAAGAATTAATGGATAATGGATATGCATATGAAACATCAACTGCGATATATTTTGACATATCAAAATTAGATAAATATCCTATTCTATCAAATGTAGGTTTAGAAGATCAAAAAGCTGGAGCAAGAGTTGACGTAGATAAAGAAAAGAGAAATCCATATGATTTTGCTTTATGGATAAAGGCGCCAGAAAATCACTTGATGAAATGGGATAGCCCTTGGGGATTAAGTTATCCGGGATGGCATATTGAATGCTCTGCTATGGGTAGAAAATATTTAGGAGAACAATTTGATATACATACAGGAGGAATAGATTTAATACCAACACATCATGAAAATGAAATAGCACAAAGTAAAGGAGCTTGCGGAAAAATACCAGCAAGATATTGGATGCATGGTGAATACTTATTAATAAATGGCGGAAAAATGTCTAAAAGTTTAGGCAATGTATATTTAATAAAAGATCTTGTAGATAGAGGGTATGACCCAATTGTTTATAAACTATTTAGTTATTCTTGTCATTACAGAAACAAATTAAACTTTACATGGGAAGGGATTGAGTCAGCAGCAAAATCACTAGAAAGATTAAAACAAGGCTATAAAACTCATTTGCAAGGAAAAGATGAAATTGATAGAGAGATTATTAAACAATACGAAAATAGATTTAATAAAGCTATTAATGATGACTTAAATATGCCATTAGCAATGGGAGTTGTTTGGGAAGTTGTAAGACAAGAAAAAAAATCTCCTGAATTAGCAAAATTACTATTGAAATTTGATACTGTATTAGGACTAAATATAGATAAGGAAACTGATAGCAAAGAAGAAATACCAGAAGAAATAATGCAAATAGTTAAAGAAAGAATTGAAGCAAGAAAAAATAAAGACTGGTCAAGATCAGATGAACTAAGAGATTTAATAAAAGAAAAAGGCTATGAATTAAAAGATACCAAGGAAGGTACTACTGTTAGTAAAATCAAATAAAACTTTAGTAACAATATAGTTATTGTTAAGTATAAAAAAGTCAAGAAGGAGAAATGAAAATGGCAATATTATTACCAGGAGGAGCAGGATATATAGGAAGTCATACTGCTGTAGAATTATTAAAATCAGGAAAAGATATTGTAATCATAGATAATTTTTCAAATAGTAAACCAGAAGTATTAGACAAAATAAAACAAATAACAGGAAAAGACTTTAAATTTTATGAAATAGATTACTTAGATAAATCAAAATTAGAAAAAGTATTTGAAGAAAATAAAATAGATGCAGTATTAAATTTTGCAGGATATAAAGCTGTTGGAGAATCAGTTCAAAAACCAATAGAATATTATACAAATAATATATCAGGG
>CAKPRW010000070.1 GCA_934183045.1 uncultured Clostridia bacterium | reverse complement strand
ATATTAGCAGCATCAATCGCACCTTCTGCAGCACCTGCTCCAACAATTGTATGCATCTCATCAATAAATAGTATAACATCTCCTACTTTTTTTACCTCTTCTAATGCTTTTTTTATTCTCTCTTCAAAATCACCTCTATATTTTGCACCTGCTACCATACTTGAAATATCCATAGTTACAACTCTTTTATTTTTTAATATTTCTGGAACATCTCCAGCAATAATTTTTTGAGCTAACCCTTCTACAACAGCCGTCTTACCAACACCTGGTTCACCAATTAAACAAGGATTATTTTTTGTTCTTCTTGATAAAATTTGTATAACTCTCTCTATTTCTTCTTTTCTACCAACAATCGGATCTAATTTTCCTTCTTCTGCTTTTTTGGTTAAATCCTCTCCAAATTGATTTAATGTAGCTGTTTGATTATAACTTCCTCTTTTAGCTTCTTTTCTACCTTTTCCATTTTCGTTTGAAGTCAAATCTTCTCCTTCATTAATTACTTTTACTATTTCATTATATAATTTAGGTATATTTACATTTAATTCTAACAATATTCTTGCAGCAATACTATCTCCTTCTCTTAATATTGATATTAATAAATGTTCTGTTCCTATATAATTATATCCTAATTTTCTAGCTTCAATAAAAGCTGTTTCTATAACTCTCTTTGTTCTTGGTGTAAATCCAAATGTTTCGTTAATTGCTTCACCTTGTCCAATCAACTCAACAATTTTATCAATAATATCTTCTGGCGTTATTTCTTGATTTTCTAGCACTTTAGAAGCCACTCCGCTTCCTTCTTTTGCCAAACCATATAAGATATGCTCTGTTCCTATATAATTATGTCCTAATTCAATTGCAACTTCATTTGCAATTTCAATCGCCTTTTTAGCTCTTCCTGTAAAATTATATGTCATTTTAACTTCTCTCCTTTCACTATTTTTTTATAAAAAATCTATTCTTACTTTTCATTTAAAATTTGAGTAATTACCTCTGCCCTTTTTATATCTCTTTCAATAGCTTCATATTGCGTTCCTAAATATTTTTGAAGGTTTGCAGGTTTTGTATATAAATATAATTTTTGAATCTTTAGATCCGTTAATTCTTTTAATACTCCTAAATCAGTTCCCAACTTTATATTAGATAACAATTCTCTTACTTCATCTGAAGATATTTTTCTACAATTAGTTAAGATTCCATAACTTCTATAGATCATATCTTCTAAATCAAGTTCATCTTTTGCAAGCATTTTTCTTGCTTGTCTTTCTTGTTCCATCACTTTTTCTACAATAACTTTTAAATTATTTATTATTTCTTTTTCTGTAATTCCTAATGTTTGTCTACTTGATAACTGATACATATCTCCTGAACTTTCACTGTTTTCTCCATAAACTCCTCTTATATCAACTCCAAAATTATTTATTGCATTTAACACTCTTCTTGTATTTTTAGTTTTTGATAATGCTGGTAAATGTACCATAACAGAAGCTTTAAGACCTGTTCCTACATTATTAGGACAAGCAGTCAAATATCCGTATTTTTTACTTATTGAATATCCTAAAGTTTCTCCAATCTTTTCGTCTAACTCTATAGCTAAATTTAAAGTATTTTCCAAGTCTAAACCTGCACTAAATACCTGTATCCTTAAGTGATCTTCTTCACCTATCATAATACATATATTTTCTTCGTCATTTATTAATATACTTCCTATTTCATTTCTTTTTAATACAAAATTTGGACTTAATAAATGTTTTTCTACTAAACTCATTTTTGTAATATCATCTATATCTTTTAATTTAAAAAATCTTAATCCGTATCCTATTTGATATAAATTATCTTTAATGACTTTTTCTAGTTTTTCTATTTCCTCTTTTGTATTTAAATTAAATCTAAAATCATTTAAATTTCTTGCAAATCTTATTCTTGTGCTAACTGCCACATCTGAATCATTACTACTTTGTAAATACCAATTCATCTTCTCACCTCTTTTATTTTTTGTCATCTAATTTCTTTATTTCATCTCTTATTTTGGCCGCATCTTCGTATCTTTCATCTTTAATAGCTTGTTTTAAATCCATTTGTAATTTTTCAATTTTTGATATCTCTGAATTATTTGTATTATCGCTTTTTTCTTTATCTACATTAAACTTTTTCCCTATTTTATTATCTATTATTTTTCCAGTTCTACCTACATGTCTATTACTTCCTTGAATCTTTTTTATTATAGGATCTAATCTTTCTTCAAAAACATCATAACAATTTCCACATCCTAATCTGCCAGTGTTAACTATATCTTCAAAAGTATAGCCACAATTATCACATGATAATGCTTTTACTTCATCAAATAATGGCATAAAATCTGTTGTTTCAAAATCCTCTAATAATCCTCCGAAAAAACTTGAAAAATCAATTGGCATATTAAAATCCATATTTCCTATACCTAATTTTTTACTACATTCTTCACATAAGTGTAATTCTTTCTTTCTTCCATTAATATTTTCTGAATATCTTACATTTGCTTCTCTTTTTCCACAATTATCACATAACATTTTTAATTCCTCCTTACTTTTTATTAATTATTACTATATGTTTAATAACATATTTTTAAGAATTCTAGCCCTTAAAACATCTTTTAAGTCTTTACTAATATTTAATACATTATCACTAGTAGCCACTTTCAAAAGTTTTGCTTCTTTTTCTGTAATAATATTATATGTTAGAAAGTCACTAATTAATATATCTACATCATTTGATGTAATTTCCTTTCCTATATTACTTATTATATGTAGGATATAATCTTCTTTTGTATTTGTTACTTTCTTTATTAAAATATGACCCCCACCGCCACGTTTACTCTCAACATAATAACCTTGTGATGGCTTAAATCTTGTTGATATAACATAATTTATTTGCGACGGTACACAATTAAATTGTTCTGCTAATTCATTTCTTTGTATTTCAATTTGTTCGTTTTGATCATCAAATAAATCCTTAATAAATTCTTCTATTAAATCTGACATTCTCATTACATCGTCTCCTTTTGTTTTTTGACTTTGACTTTCTTTGACCTTAGTATATTATAAGATCTTATTTTATTTTTATCAACCATCTTTTTTGACTTTCTCTGACCTTTAAGTTTGTTACATTTACAAAATAATCATTTTTTCTATTTATTTCTCAATATTTCTTTATTTTTCTTTCTTTTTTGTTATATCTTCTAATTCTTCTACCTTTTCTTTTTGTTGCGGTAATGACACCCATGCAAAATAAGATGAAATAAACTCTCCATATTTAGTTGCATCTTCCCCTACTTCGGAAAATGCATTATTCATTCCTTTTTCTCTTTTTTCATTTTCTATTCTTTTTCTCATAAAAACCCTACCTTTTTTATATATTATAGGTATGTGCTTTTTTTATTAATTTTATACAAAAATAATTTTTTTCTTATTTTAATTTAACTTTATACAATAATTTAATAGTTTTAAGACGAAAAATAGCTTAAATGCCTTTATTTTTTTATGATTTTATGTTATAATATTAATAGTTGGATTATAAAGGAGATTTTAGATTTATGTGGAAAATTTGGTTAATTATCGCAGGAATAAGTTTGATTGCTGAAATAATTACAGTTGGATTTCTAATATTTTGGTTTGCAATTGGAGCTTTAATTACAATGATTGTCAGCTTTTTTACATCCAATATAATTATTCAAACTACTGTTTTTATAGTATCATCTACCATTTTAATATTTGCTACAAAACCTTTTGTAAACAAATTTTCTAAATCAGAAGATACTGTACCAACAAATGTATATTCAATTATAGGAAAAACTGGAATTGTAATAGACGATATTGATCCTATTAATTCTAAGGGACAAATCAAAGTAAATGGCGAAACATGGTCAGCCACTTCAAATGAATATACAATAATCCCTAAAAATTCCGAAGTTAAGATCTTAGAAGTTAAAGGTGTAAAAGCTGTTGTTTCACCTGTAAAAATAGCTTCTAAAAATATAAATTAGTTATTAATATATATAATATATAATTTTTTATAAGGAGGAAAAAATATGTTATTTTTATTAATTTTATTAGTTATTATTCTAATAATAGCATTTATGTCAATAAAAATAGTTAGACAATCTGAGGTTTATATAATTGAAAGATTAGGAAAATTTTCTAAAGTTGCTGATGCAGGTCTTACAATTATAATTCCATTTTTAGATCACGTAAGAAGTGTTGTAAGTTTAAAACAACAAACAATGGATGTTCCACCTCAAGGAGTTATTACAAAAGATAATGTTACAATAACAATAGATACAGTTGTTTTCTATCAAATAACTGACCCAGCAAAAGCTGTATATGAAATTCAAAGTTTGAAAAAAGGTATAGAATATTTAGCAATTACAACAATTCGTGACATCATTGGTAAGATGGACTTAGATGAAACTTTCAGTTCAAGAGACGGTATCAATACTAAATTAAGAGTTGTACTAGATGAAGCAACTGATAAATGGGGATGTAAAATAGATAGAGTTGAAATTAAAGATATTACACCGCCAGCAGATATTAGAGATGCAATGGAAAAAGAAATGAATGCAGAAAGAAATAAAAGAGCTTTAATTCTTGAATCAGAAGCTCAAAGACAATCAGCAATTACAATAGCAGAAGGTAAAAAACAAGCAGCTATTTTAGAGGCAGAAGCTGATAAAGAAGCTCAAATTAGAAGAGCTGCCGGTGAAGCCCAAGCAATAAAAGAAGTTGCAGAAGCTAAAGCAAAAGAAATCCAAATGGTTTATGACGCAATGAAAAAAGCTGATCCTAATGATAAACTAGTTCAATTAAAATCATTAGAAGCATTAGAAGAAGTTGCCAAAGGTGATGCAAATAAAGTATTTATTCCTTTTGAAGCAACAAATGCTCTAAGTTCATTAGGTGCCATGAAAGAAGTTTTAAATGACAAAAAATAATATTAATATATCTCAAAACAGACAAAAGTAAGTAGGAATTAAATTCCTACTTACTTTTGTCCTCTTATAAATATTTATAAAAGTGATATTAGTTAGCACCAAGTTCTATATTGAATTTATTGTAATAAGGATTGTTGTCTAAAATATTATAATCTCTATTGGTAAGAGTTATTATTTTTTCCTTATTATCTAATCCTCTTGAAAAAACTTCTAAAACTGCATTTGCTTGTTTGCTATTGAGATATTCCGGCACATGAATTACTGTACTATCTTCAGTTCTCGCAATAACTAACATAGCCGGACCTTTTTCAGTTACATAATCAATGGATATTGCATATATCCAATACTTAGTTTCTTTTCCTTCAAATAGTCCCTGTCTTGTAACTTCATCTTTCAGCCATTTTAATTTCAAATACTCCCGTTGCACATTTTCAAAAAAACTTGTTCTAACAACCATAATTCTTTCCTCCTATTCAACAATTGTTGTAGTTGCATTGTTAACTTGTTTCTTTATGTTCTTAACTCCTTTTTAGGAGATTATATAATTATTTCCTGCTTATTATATCATAATTTTACATAACATACAACGCTTGTATGATATTCAAACAATCACGTGGGCAAAACGTGGACAAAACCTTATTAGGGTATTTGTCCACGTTTCTTTTTAATATTATATAAAATTATTGTAATTCAGTATTAACAATTATTTCATAGCTTCTTCTACTGCAACAGCTACTGCAACTGAAGCTCCAACCATTGGGTTATTTCCCATTCCAATTAATCCCATCATTTCAACGTGAGCTGGTACTGAAGAACTTCCTGCAAATTGTGCATCTGAGTGCATTCTTCCCATTGTATCTGTCATACCATATGAAGCTGGTCCAGCAGCCATATTATCTGGATGTAATGTTCTTCCTGTTCCTCCACCTGAAGCAACTGAGAAGTATTTTTTACCTGCTTCTATTCTTTCTTTTTTATATGTACCTGCAACTGGATGTTGGAATCTTGTTGGGTTTGTTGAGTTTCCTGTGATTGATACATCAACATCTTCCATCCACATTATTGCAACACCTTCTCTAACATCATTAGCACCATAACATCTAACTTGTGATCTTTCACCATCTGAATATTTAATTTCTTCTATTACATTTACTTTTCCTGTAAAGAAATCAAAATCTGTTTTTACATATGTAAATCCGTTAATTCTTGATATTACTTGTGCTGCATCTTTTCCAAGTCCATTTAAAATAACTCTTAAAGGTTCTTTTCTTACTTTATTTGCTGATTTTGCTATACCAATAGCTCCTTCTGCTGCAGCAAAACTTTCATGTCCTGCTAAAAATGCAAAACATTTTGTATCTTCTGATAATAACATTGATGCTAAATTACCATGTCCTAATCCTACTTTTCTATCATCTGCAACTGAACCTGGAATACAGAATGCTTGTAATCCTTCTCCTATTGCTTTTGCTGCATCTGCTGCTTTAACACATCCTTTTTTTATTGCAATTGCAGCTCCTAAAGTATATGCCCATGCTGCATTTTCAAAACATATTGGTTGTACTCCTTTTACTATTTCATATGGATTAAATCCTTTATCTGTGCATATTTTTAATGCATCTTCAAAATCTTTTATTCCGTATTTTTCCATTACTGGTTTTATTTGGTCTATTCTTCTTTCATAACTTTCAAATGTTACTGCCATTTTTATTCCTCCTTATTTATTCATTCCTTAATCAAATTTTTATAAAGTTCTAATATAAACAATAATTTCTAAGCTTCACGAGGGTCAATCTTTTTAACAGCCTCATCAAATCTTCCATATGTACCAGAAGCTTTTTCAATTGCTTCTTTAGGATCAATTCCAGCTTTTATATTGTCCATCATTTTTCCTAAATGAACATATTTATATCCGATAATTTGATCATCTTTATCTAATCCTAATTCTACTATATATCCTTCTGCAAGGTTTAAGTATCTAGGTCCTTTTAATGTACTTGAATAAATTGTACCAACTTGACTTGTATGTCCTTTTCCTAAATCTTCAAGTCCTGCTCCTACTGGAAGTCCTCCTTCTGAAAATGCTGTTTGTGTTCTTCCATATACGATTTGTAAGAATAATTCTCTCATAGCAGTATTTATAGCATCACATACTAAGTCTGTATTTAATGCTTCTAATATTGT
>CAKPRW010000069.1 GCA_934183045.1 uncultured Clostridia bacterium | reverse complement strand
GTGTCTGTTTGGAGAAATGATGTTACCTAAAGTGAACTTAATTGTTGCAAATTTCAGTCTACCATTTTCAAAAAAAGATCTTTTTAATAATATATGGAAAAATATAACCAATTCTATTCTAGATGGCCGGATATTTTGTTGGTAATTTCTTTGGTAAAAAAGATTCATGGGCTAAGACAAACGAAAACATATTATTTTTTACAGAACAGGAAGTGCAATTGCTTCTTAGTGATTTTGAAATAATTCAATTTAATGAAATTGAAAAAGATGTAATCTTAGCTTCAGGCGAAAAGAAGCATTGGCATACATATGATATTATTGCCAAAAAGAAAACATCTAACATTTTATAGGTAATATTGACAATTTGTAATAACCAATATATAATGTGTTAACATAAATATAAAGAAATGGTGTATTAAAAATGAAAGATTTTATAAAATTAAATGTAAACGATAATTACTTATCCTTAGGAAATTTATTCAGAGTAATAAAAGAGGAAGCAAATTACAATAATACTTTTTGGCAAGCAACTTTATTTTCAATTATATTTAATACAGAGGATATTGCCGATAGTACCATTAATAACTATTGTACTGGCTTAAGAGCAATTAATTCTAAATATAAAGAATATATATTAGATCTGAAAAACAAATTTAATAGCAATAGAGAAATATTTATTCCAATATTAAGTAAAATATTAAATTTAATAAAAAATGAAAATATCATATATAAAAACATAGAACAAATTAATAAATGTAAAGAATTAAAAAATATATGCCAAAAATTATATTATATCAGTAAAAATGATATTGACGTAAGTACAGATATATCAAATAAATTATATAAATTACTAGAAAGTAATGATTTATATGATTTCTTTGTTATAATATTATTTTACGTCGTTTTAGACAGAAAACAACCTATATATTATAATGATAAACTTAATAGAATTATTGAAGAAAACATTTATAACACTAATATTTCTATGAGAGATATTCAAGATTTTATTACTATTCAATTAAGTTCATGGATATGCTCTATGAGAACAATAAAAAATTTAGTAAAAAATAAAAATCCACTTGCTTGTTTTGAAATCGGTTCATTAGAATATTACGGAATAATAACAGGAAAACCAAGATATGAAAAAGCCTATGAATATTATAAAATTGCTGCAGACAATAAACATCCAATAGCAAACTGGGTTATAGGACATTTATATTATTCTGGATACATAGGTAATAAAAGTAAACGAGATATGTATTTAGCAATAAAATATTTTAATAAAGCTAGAAAATTAAATTGTTCATATAGTTATAATAGCTTTGGGTTAATGTATCTAAATGGAAATATGAAACATATTAAACAAAATAAAGAAAAGGCCATCGAATATTTCAAAAAAGCAATACAATTAAATAATGTATATGGATATAATAATCTTGGCAAAATATATGAAGATAGTGGAAATAATATTAAAGCATATGAATGCTACCTTGAATCTGCAAATCAAGGAGAAAGTTGGGCACTAAATAAATTAGGTGAATTCTACAGAAAAGGAATAGCTGTACAAAAAGATCTAAAAAAAGCTTTCGAATATTATACTGAATCAAGCGAAGCTACTGTATTTACATTGTGTTATTGGTCTAAATATAATTTAGCAAAATATTATTATAAAAATGGAAATTTAGAATGTGGAGTTAAAAAAGATATTAATAAAGCAATTGAACTTCTAGAAGATATTTCTGATTATTTAATTGATGCAATAGAAGAACTTATATACATTTATTATGAATTATATTTAAAAGATAAAAAATATTATGATAAATTACAAAAATGTATTAATCTATGTCAAAATCATAAAAATTATACAGAAGAAATAGGAAAAAGAATAAATAATATTTTAAGTGAAATTAGAAAGGACATATATAAAATAGAACTACCAAAATAAAGTTATAAAATATTTTATAACTTTATTTTTTCGTTTCAATAACCAATATCATATATGTGCTCTACATTTTCATACCTTTAGAACCTTTGAAACCATAAGTAGAATATCCTTCTAAAATATTGCTTTCAAATGAGAATATTAAATTTTTATCCTCACGATACCTTTTCAATCCTAACTCAATTAATTTATTAAGTAATTCCGAATAGGCTAGGCCAGTTGCATTCCATAAATGAAAAGACAAAGAGCCTGGTATTGTATTAACCTCATTTACATATATTTGTTTTGTATCTTCATCTATAATAAAGTCTATACGAATTACTCCTGAACATCCTAGAGTTTTAAATGTTTTCTTACTTAATTCTTGAATCTTATTTTTAATATTTAAATCTATTTCTGCAGGAAGTTTTAAGACTCCAGCATTCATAGAAAATTTTGAATTTGTCTTTGTTTCTGGATTTTTACCACCAGATATGTATTTATCATTAAAACTTAAAATCTCATCTGTTTTTATAGGTTCCTCACATTCAGAGGCATGTTGCTCTTCATAATCTCCAATAACTGAACAATTAACTTCTTTTAGATTTTGGATTGCTTTTTCTACCAATACTCTATTTGAATAAGATAATGCATTTTCTATGGCATTTAATAATTCATCTTTATTTTTTGCAATAGAAATTCCAACACTTGATCCCAAATTAATTGGTTTTATAATAACTGGATATCCAAATGTCTTTTCTATTTTTTCTAATATCACAATTTGATTAATATAAAATTCCTGTTTATCAAATCTTATACAATCAAGTACAGGTATATTATTTTCTCTTAGTATACATTTACATACATATTTATCCATTCCACAAGCAGATGAAATTATATCAGATCCTACCATAGGAATATCAAACATTTTCAAATAACCTTGTAAAGTACCATCTTCAACATTTGTACCATGTACAATAGGAAAAGCAACATCAATATAATCATAAACCGCACTTTCGTAAAATTTTTTATTACATTTTAATAAAATTACTTTATTATTTTTTTGAGCAAGAGTTACTTGTGAACTTGTATGTAAAAGATTGTCTAAATTTTTATATTCTGTAATATTACCAATAAAATTACCACAATACATCTTATTTTCTTTAGTTATATAAACTGGAACAACATCATATTTTTCTTTATCTATATTTTCTATTGCTTGAAGAGCTGTTATTATTGAAACCTCATGTTCAACACTTTTTCCTCCAAAAAATACTCCAATTTTTAATTTCATATAAAATCACCCTTTCTTTATTTATAATTATCCGGCAAATCATTTTCTAGTAAAACAGTAACATTTTCATTAATATTTAATTTTGATATTTGCTTCATTGCATCTGTTGGAGAATTGACAGTAAATACTTTATTTATTTCAAATTTTTCTTTTTTCACACCGTCTAACACACTTTGTGAATGAGAACCAACTAAAAATATATAATCACAGTATTTAGTCATAAATTTTCCTAGCTCAAAATTGTATTTATATTCTGCTTGTCCGAGTTCAACAAGTCCTGGTGTAACTACAATTTTTGTTCCTTCAAATGTTCCTAAAGTTTCAATAGCAGATTTAAAACTAATAGGATTAGAATTGTAAGAATCATCTATAATATTTAACCTGCCATGGTTTATTAATTCTAATCTGTGTTCCACATTTTTCAGATTTTTTATTATTGGTATAAGCGAATTAAAAGAAATACCTAGATAATTACTTACACCTATTGCAGCAGTTAAATTTACTATATTATGCCTTCCAATAATTTTGGTCTTAAATTGAATATTTTCTGAATTCGAGTTTTTAAAATTAAAAGTTAAACCTTTTGGTGATGATTCTAAATTGAAAGAATTATAGTCTAATGTTTCATTTTCTATTCCATATGTATAAGACTTCATTTCGACTTTATTATTTGCAATATACTTATTATCATAATTTAAGAACATGACTCCATTATTTGATTTTACCGAATCTGCAAGTTCGAACTTTGTCTTTATAATATTATCAATACTTTTAAAGCTTTCTAAATGCTGAGGTCCTATTGATGTGATAACTCCTATTTGAGGTTTTACAATACTACAAATTTCCTTTATATCATTAGGTTTAGTTGCTCCCATTTCACATATAAAAATTTGATGAATCGGTTTTAAATCTTCACGGATTGTTTTTACAATTCCCATTGTAGTATTATAATTTTTAGGAGTAGCAAAAACATTATATTTACTTGATAACATTCTACATAAATAATTTTTTACGCTTGTTTTTCCATAACTACCAGTAATTCCAATAACAATAAGATCTGGCATTTGTTTCAATTTTTCTTTTGCTTGATTAATATATCTTTTTCTGTTTAAAGCTTCTATAGGTGTATTTATAAAATTCGCTATAATACTTAAAATAATAGACATGATATTTAAAACACATAATTTAATTATTAAATAGTAACTCATTTTATTTAATAAAATTATACTTAGTATTAATTCTGTAATTAAAAGTCTTTTTACTCTATTAGTTACCTTTAATGGTATTTTGGATTTCTTTTTAGGTATATTATAAATAATAGATATAAATAAAAAACAGCTACACAAGATTTCATTTATCGGACTTTTTATATAATACAATACTGTTGGAAATAGTATTAAGGCAATTTGACTAAGTATAACTAGAAAATTATGTTTAATCCATCTAACATGTTTTTTTGTAAAATATGAATTCAACTGAAACATATGTAAGTGATAAAAACATATTAAAATAAAATTTATAATATACTCAAGAACAATAATATATCTCATATGCTATCACCTCGTGTTAAAAAATTATTTATAACATTATTTACAAAATTACTTCTTTCCAAAAAAACATAATGAGAGCAATTCTCTACTTTAACTAGGCCGCTATTGGGAATAAGTTTTTCCATAATTTCCGCATCTAAAATAGGTGCCGCAGTGTCATTTTCACCCCAGATTAACAATGTGGGTACTTTTATATTAGGCATATATTCGCGTAAATCTTCACTTACAAGCTTAACTAAACATTCCTTCATGATGGGACTAGCATTTTTATAATCTTCTGATCCAAATTTATTTTTTAAATCATTTAATAAATTAGGAAATACCAGTTTAATTGGTTTTAATTCTATAATTCTTTTACACAACTTAAAAAATTTTATTTTAAATTTTTTTACTAGGGATATAGAATGAACTATTCCTGCACTACCAATTAATATAATATTTTCTATTTTTATATTTAAGCTAGGACTATTCATCAATTTAATAATAATTCTCCCTCCATTTGAATGTCCAATTAAGTCTAATTCTTGTATGCCTAACATTTTAATAAAATTTAAAATAAAACTTACAAAATCATCTAAGTCCCATGCTTGTTTAGGTTCAGCAGAACTTCCAAACCCAGGCATGTCTAAACAATATACCGTTCTATAAGTTGAAATATTATTTATAAGTAGCATATAAGTTTCAATTGTGGTTCCCCAACCGGGCAAAATAAGAACTGCTTTTCCCTCTCCCTTTTTCAAATAATTAATTTCTAAATCATTTATTTTTGTTTTTATATTAATCACATCCTCAAAACAAGTATTTTTTATAACTATAAAGAGCATATATACTTTTTAACTAAATAACAACTCGGTTTAATTCACACTTTAAAAACAAATTCCACAGTTAATTCACAATTTAATAAATTATCCACCAATCGATACATATACATTGCTGAAAACTATTTCTTGTATTATAATAAGAATTAGAAAAGCAATAATTTGTATTTGAGGTTTAATATGAAAATTTTTGAAATAAAAAATAAAAATAAAGAAATAATATCTCAACTATTAGAAGTATGAGAAGATTCAGTAAAAGCATCACATTTATTTTTAACAGAAAGAGAAATAAAAAATATAAAAAAATATGTACCACAAGCATTAACGGAAATATCACATTTAATAATTGTTGAAACAGAAGATAATAAACCTATTCTTTTATGGGAATTGAAAATCAAAAATTAGAAATGTTATTTGTTAAAAACACTGAAAGAGGAAAAGGAATAGGAAAAAATTTATTAAATTTTGGAATAAAAAATTATAATGTAAATAGTTTAACAGTTAATGAACAAAATCCAAAAGCAAAAGGCTTTTATGAACATTTAGGATTTAAAGTCTATAAAAGAAGTGAAACAGATGAACAAGGAAATCCTTACCCGATATTATATATGAAATTAGAGAAATAATTTACAATAAACAAGGTAGATAATAATTAAAAATATAGAGGTGTAATAATGTCAAAAATAATTGTTATTGGAAGCCCAGGATCTGGGAAAAGTGTATTTTCAAAAAAGTTAAGTACTATAAATCATCTGCCATTATATCACATTGATATGTTATACCATAACAAAGACGGTACACATATTTCAAGAGAAGAACTTCAAAATAAATTAAGAGATATATTTAAAAATGAAAATTGGATAATAGATGGAAATTATCAAAAAACATTAGAAATGAGAATAAAAGAATGTGATACAATTTTTTTATTAGACTTTCCTACAGAGGTTTGCCTTGACGGAGCAAAATCACGTATTGGTAAAAAAAGAGACGATTTACCTTGGATAGAAGAAGAATTAGATGAGAATTTTGAACAAAGTATTGTAAATTTTTCCAATGAAAAATTGCCACAAATTTACAAATTATTAGATAAATATAAAATAGATCATAATATAATTATTTTTAAATCTAGAGCTGAAGCTGACAACTATATAGCCTGTATGAAGAAAAAAAGTATATAAATATTTATATTATTAAAAGAGAGAGTGATTTTATGTGTGAAATTAATAGTAATACCCTTACAAAATTTCAAAATGAATATTTAAATAATAAATCTTTTACCATAGGAAGAAATGCTTTAACTCAAAATCCCATATCCCAATTAGTATATGTAAAAGAACAAGAAAAAAATGTATCAAAAAACTTCACAATTGATCTAGATAGTTTGCCAATACTAGATCAAGGTCAATCAAGAAGATGTTGGATATATTCTGGACTAGAAATTTTGCGTAAACATTCGGTGGAACAATATAATATTGAAGATTGTATTTTATCTTCAAATTATATCTCATTTTATGATAAGTTAGAAAAGGCAAATTTTTTTATAGAAACAATGATAGAGTTAATTAATAAAGATATTGATGACAGAGAAATTGAATTTATGCTACGTAAAGGAATAAGAGATGGCGGATATTGGCAAAACTTTGTGAATTTAGTTAACAAATATGGTATTGTTCCTGAATATGCATTTCCAGATACTTATTC
>CAKPRW010000068.1 GCA_934183045.1 uncultured Clostridia bacterium | reverse complement strand
CTCTTCTACTCCTTCTTTTACTTCTCCATCAAATATTTTCTTTCCATGTTCTAATATTATTGCTCTATTACAATTATTTAAAACGTCTGTTATACTATGTGTTACAAATAAAATTGTTTTTCCTTTTTTCTTGAATTGTTCAAACTTCTTAAAACATTTTAATTGGAAGGCCATATCTCCAACTGATAACACTTCATCTACTATTAAAATATCTGGATCAACATTAATTGCACAAGCAAATGCTAATCTTGCAAACATACCTGAAGAATATGTTTTTACAGGTTGTTCCAAATGCTCTCCTATATCTGCAAAATCTATTATTTCTTGTTCTTTTGCTTTTACCTCTTCTTTAGTAAGTCCCATTATTTGTCCATGTTGATAAATATTTTCATAACCTGTAAGTTCAGGGTTAAAAGCTGTTCCTAATTCTAATAATGAACTGATTTTCCCATTCATTCTTATTTCACCACTAGTTGGAACTACAACACCTGTAATCATTTTTAATAAAGTAGATTTTCCAGCTCCATTTTTACCTAATATTCCTATAATTTCGCCTTTTTTTAAATCCAAATTAAAATCTTCCATTGCTGTAAATGTTGAATGTTTTTCGTATTTTGGTAATATTATTTCTAATAATCTATCTTTTTTTCTATGATACATTTTATATTTTTTACATAAATTTCTTATTTCTATTACGTTTTCAGGATTTTTTGGTTTTTTATTTATTGAAGTTTCAAAACCTTTCATATCTTTACTCATTTTTTATAATACCTCTTTAATTGTTATTTTTTATCTATAAAACATCAGCAAAATCTTTTTTTGCTTTTTTAAATACATGGTTTCCAAAAACAAATAATATTAAAGTTATTCCCCAAAATATTAATGTATAAATTCCATGTCCTTTTGTTATAATATTTTCTCCTATAAATGCTTCTCTTGCACATCCTATTAAATAAGTGAAAGGTATGCATTGTAGTAATCTTTGTAATGTTGGATGTGATGCTACCATTTGCAAATTCCATACGATTGGTGTAAACCAGAAGAATATTTGCATAATAATATTCAACAATTGTGAAAAATCTGGTATTACTGTTGTTATTGCAGATGTAAATCTTGTAAATGCAATTATAAAACAATATGCTGCAAAAAGCGCATATAATAATTTCAAAAGATTTGGCACATATCCAAAACATGAACTTACAATTACTGATATCACAAATAAGAATATTGATACAAATGCTGATGATATTATTGATATAATTGGTATAGTATCTACTGGGAAAACTACCTTCTTAACCAGATAACTATAAGCCCTTATTGAATTACTTGCATTAATAATTGTGTCATTCACAGTCATCCACATTGACATTGCAGGTAAAAACCATGAAACATATGGATAATTTCCAGAACTTCCTACCTTTAATATATATTGGAAAACAATTACATACGTAATCATAAACACAAAAGGTTGCAAGAATCCCCAAATTGTCCCCAAGCTAGTATTAGCAAATCTATTCTTAAAATCATTTTTTCCAATTCCCCATATAATTTTTCTATTTTGTATTACAGTTTTTATAAAATCCATAATTTCCTCCTAATCATTATTCGTATTTTATAATTAATCGCGTATTTTGTCAACAAATCTGGTACAATAGCTAAAAAATTTGCCAATAGGGCCGGGTCTTTTTGGCAATTTTTCTATACAAAATTTAAAACTTTTAACTATAAAAAATAAAATGCATAACGCGCAGTTTGGTAAAGTCATATTTTACAGACGAGATAGATTAAATTTTCTTTATCAGAAATCATCTCGTTTTTCTTTATATGATTAACTTTACCAGTAAGGGATGCATTTTATTTTTTATAGTTAAAAGTCAAAATATAATTTTATTGCCAAAAAGACCCGGCCCTATTGACAATTTTTTATTAATTCGATTGTAGCTTCAAATATTTTTTTTGAAGTTAGCTTGTTTTTTTTGTTAGTACTTAGTTCTATGAATATTTTGTCATTGTCTTGAATGTATTCGTAAGCTTGATATGGATCAATGTTTTCGAAGTCATAATTCATTATTTCTCCTGTTATGTTGTCTATATTTTTTATTTCACCATCACAATATATAAAGTATGTTTTTTGATTTTTGATAGCGTTTTGGATTATTGAATCGAATTCGTTTTTTTCTTTGTCTTCTTTTATTGCTAAGTATCCATCTTCTGTCACATTATATTTAGAAAGACAGTATTCGTTTATATATTTAAAAAATTCATTGTTTTCATCTTTTAAATATATTCCTGTCTTTGTAGGAATTTTTTCTTTTATTGTGCTGTTAGCTTCTTCTACTGTTTTTAAATCTTTGTTTATAGTCCCTGCAAATGCAACATTAAATGAAGTACTACTTTTTACTGATAATACCTGTCTTCCATCATATTCTGTCCCAACCTCATATATATTTGAATCAGCTGTTGCATTTACTGATTTTTTTAATTCTTCTATTGTTTCATTTTCACTATTTTCGTTTTCAACCTGATTTTCTACTACGTTTCCTTTACCATTTGATTGCTTTGTTTCATGATTAACAAAAATAATTACTAGAAATATAGCTACAACTATTAAAATTGTACTTATTACAAAAATCTTTTTCTTCATATTATTAAATTCCTCTCAACATGTTAAGTGTAGCATTAATATATTTTGTACTATTAGAATCATATTCTGGTAATTCTACCAATGAACTTCTAGCTCCTAATGTAGCTCTTGCCCAATTTATCAAATACCCTGTACCATAGTTTGGATTATGATATGATATTCCATACTGACTTCTATAATAACTAGCTATTTGATTATCTCCTAATGTTTCATTTAACCATCCATGTAAATCAACTAGTACAGTCTTTCCATTTCTCGATTTATGTGCAATTAAAAAATCTCTTAAAGCTCTTGCTTCTGTTGCTTGAAATCCTGCTGTTCCATTATAATTTCTACTTGTTGTATATCTAGTATATGTTGTGCCTGATATATGCCAACATCTATTTAGATCTATTCCCTTTCCTCCTGGTGCTAAACTCGTCATTGTAGTTCTTCCTGGCCCATTATGTGAATATCCATTAATTTGTCCATCTGGATTTAAACAAGGGAAAATATAGATTGTCCATTTTACATCTAAATTCATATCTTGTAGTCCAATCAATTTATTTTTAAAATCTTCTGCGATTTTTGTTAGAGCTTTTCCATCATTATTATATAAGTCTTCAAAACCATGTATACTGAATGTGGCAAAAAATACATTAGGTCCACTTCCAATTTTATAGTATTTCAAGTTTGATCCTCCAGCCCCTATATTTTTCAAACCACTTATTCCATATGTACCTTGTTCGCATTTAATCTTTTTTCTTATTTGATCTACTATAATATTTATATTTCTTGTATGGCCATTTATATCTTTAAATGGCGTTGTATACACACTATATTCTTTGAATTCGTTTGTATACCTATATCCATCACTACTTAATTTCCAGCTTTGTTTTGTATGTTGAAATTTCACATCAGAAATTACTTCTACTTTTACTGTTTCGTAATTAGTATATAAATATTTTGTTTTTATGTTTGGAGTACCAGGATAACTATACATTTTCTTTTTAGCCTTTAAAGCCACTTTCGTCGTATTACCACATAAATCTTGAACTGTTGTTGTGTATTCTATATCATCTTTAAAAGTATAAGTATAAATTCTTCCTTCTCCTATTAATTGCCAATTTTTCTTTGTCTCTTTTAGTTTTTCATTTGATATTAAATCTACTCTTACTGTATTATCATCATTGTGTGTATATTTTATTGCTATTTTAGGTGATATTTTATCTATTTGAGTAACTTTAATATTAATTTTAGATGGATTTCCCCATATATCTTTAAACTCCGTTGTATAATTTGTATTGTCTCTAAAATTATATGTGTATGACATTTTGTCTTGACTTAACGTCCAATTTTTCTTAGTATCTTTTAATTTTTCATTTGATGTAACAATAACTTTTACATTATTAATTCCTTCTATATGTTCATATTTAATATTTAAAACCGGCCCTTTATCATCAATTTGAGATATTTTTATATTAGCTGTAGCATTATTTCCTTGGACATCTTTAAATGTTGTATTGTAATTTGTATTATTTTTAAAAGTGTATGTATACATCAATTTATCTTGACTTAATTGCCAATTTTTCTTAGTATCAGCTAATTGATTATTTGCTTTTACCATTACTGTAACAGTATTTGTTTTCTCATTATATTGTCCATATGTTACATTTAATTCTAATTTTCTTTTAATAATTTTAGTTACTTCTATTGGTACTGTAATTTTATTACCATAAATATCTTCAAAAGTAGTAAAATATTTTGTATTGTTATTAAACTCATAACTATATACAAGACCATCAGAACTTAGTTTCCAATTTTTCTTTGTATTTTTCATTCTTTTGTCTGATACTACTTTCATAAGAACTGTATTTGTTTTTTCATTATATATATATTCTGTTTTTATATTCGCTTTATTGTTTGCCGCATTTGAAATTCCATTATAAGCCATCACAATAAAAACAGTACTTATCAATATTAACATTATTTTTAAAGTTTTGTTCATAAAAACTTCCCCTCCTATGTTAATTTATATAATTTAACTATTTAGATATTTTTTACCAATTTTAAAAAACATTTTGGCAACAATCGGTATATTTAATATTATAAAATTTTGTATATAATAAGTAAAGCTTTCGTTGCAATATAATTTATGAAATATATTCCAATTCCTAAAATTTATATATTTTTTATTTCTTAAGCTCTTAAAATATTTTAGAGCCTGTTTATTTAATTCTTGTAATTTCTCCGGGAATTTTTCATTATTTTCTATATATGTTTCAAAAATTCCTTCTTTAACTTCTATAAATAAGTTTCTTACATCTTCAATTTTGTCATATCCATATGATTTTTTCTTTACTCCAACTTGATTTTCTCTATGTTGTCTATATTTTATACAACTTTCATCTAAAAAGGCTACTTTTCCATTTTTTAATAGTACTACTAACCCTATCCAATGATCATGTATAATATGTTTGGATTTTGTTGGTATTGGTAATATATCTTTTATATACTCTTTTTTTGACAATATTGTACATCCTGTAATGCAATTATATAGATATTGCATCTTATAACTGCTAATACATTTTTTTATCTTCTTATCTAATTTCATTGATTTGCAAAAAGAAGAATTTATTGTTTTTAGTTCTTCGTCAACTATTTCTAAGTCACAAAATACTAAATCAGCATTTTCTTTTTCTAAAGTTTTTACTGATTTTTCTATTTTTTCTGGAAGCCATATGTCATCTTGATCAGATAGCATATATAATTTATTTTCTACTTTTTGTAGTAAAAAATCAAAATTTTTAACACAACCCAGGTTTTGTTTTTGGTAATATACGCTTATTCTCTCGTCTTTTTTCTCATATTCTTGCAAAATTTCTCGAGTTTTATCTGTTGAACAATCATCAGATATAATTATTCTAATATTTTTATATGTTTGATTAAGTATGCTATCAATTTGTTCTTTTAAATATTTTTCTCCATTATATGTTGCAAGCAATATATCTATTTTTTCTTCCATGAATATTCCCTTCTAATCAATATTGTTTAATTCTTTAAAAATATCAACACTATCTATTTTTTCCCATGTACATTCTATTTTTTGATCTTCATCTATATATCTTCTTCCAAAATGTCCACCATTACATGTTTCAGAATAAATTGGATTACATAGTTTTAATTTATTTATAATTCCTTTTGGTGATAAATCAAAATTATCATAAATTGTTTGGATTATCTTGCTATTTTCAACCTTATTAGTACCTTTACAGTCAACATATATTGATATTGGTTGTGCTACACCTATTGCATAAGATATTTGTATCAAACATTCTTTAGCAATTCCAGATGCTACTATATTTTTAGCTAAGTATCTTGCCATATATGCAGCTGATCTATCAACTTTACTTGGATCTTTACCAGAAAAAGCTCCCCCACCATGTGGTGCGTAACCTCCATATGTGTCAACAATAATTTTTCTACCAGTTAAACCTGCATCACCTTCAGGTCCTCCTATTACAAATTTTCCTGTTGGGTTAATTAACACTTTAAAATCTGTATTCAAATTATATTTTTCTGCAACTTTTATCATTATTTCATTTTTTATAAAATCTTTGAATTCTTTTTCGTTATATTCTTCACTATGTTGAATAGACATTAGAACTGTATGAATTTTAGTTGGTTCCCCTTGTGCATATTCTAGGGTTACTTGTGATTTCATATCAGGACCTGCAAATTTAAATTCTCCAGTCTTACGTAATTTAGTTGCTAATTTCACCAAATTATGTGCCAATGTTATTGCAAGAGGCATATATTCAGGTGTCTCACTATTAGCATATCCAAACATAATTCCTTGGTCGCCAGCACCACCTACATCAACTCCTTGAGCGATGTCTGGTGATTGTTTACTTAACAAATTCGTTACTTTTGGTGTATATGTGTATCCTATTTTCTTAATTGTAGCATTTACTATATCTTCAACATTTATTTTAGCTTTTGTTGTAATTTCTCCGGCTAATACTATGTTTTCATCTTTTGCCATTGTCTCACAAGCAACTCTTGATTCTGGATCTTGTTCTAAGCATGCATCTAAAATACTATCTGATATCATGTCACAAACATGATCAGGATGCCCTATTGATACTGCTTCTGATGTGAATAAATTTACCATTTTCATATTTTATACTACTTCCTTTTTATCTCTAAAATTCTATTTTTTCTTGAATCCAATTTTCAAGATCTTCTATTTTTACTCTTATTTGTTCCATTGTATCTCTATCACGGATTGTAACAGATTCATCTTCTAATGTGTCAAAATCAATAGTTACACAATATGGTGTTCCTATTTCGTCTTCTCTTCTATAACGTTTTCCTATACTACCAGCTTCATCATAATCACACATGAATTTTTTAGAAAGTTTTTGATATACTTCATCTGCTTTTTCTGATAATTTCTTTGATAATGGTAATACAGCTACTTTATATGGTGCAATTGCTGGATGTAAGTGTAATACTGTTCTTTTATCTCCATCTGCTATCTCTTCTTCTTCATAACTATTACATAAAAATGCTAATACAACTCTATCTGCTCCTAAAGATGGTTCTATAACATATGGTACATATTTTTCATTTGTTTCTGGATCTTGGTATGATAAATCTTGTTTAGAATGATTTATATGTTGTGTTAAGTCATAATCTGTTCTGTCAGCTATTCCCCATAATTCTCCCCATCCAAATGGGAAAGCAAATTCTATATCTGTTGTTGCT
>CAKPRW010000067.1 GCA_934183045.1 uncultured Clostridia bacterium | reverse complement strand
ATGCTTTTAATATTTTTACATTTTTAAAATCCTTTTTTATCCAATTTATTTTTTTATCTATGTCTATATATCCGAGGTGTATCATACACAACTACATAAAATTCATCCATATCTTGAATTCCACTTTTTATTAAATACTTATGCCCTATGTGATAGGGTGAAAATTTTCCGATTGTAAATCCAATTTTTTTACTCATATCTTTCAATTAAATTCTCCATATTTTTAATATTTCTATTTTATATCAATTTAAAGATGAAAGTTATATTTAAATTGATTTCTTCCAACTTTTGCTACATCAATAATTCTACATTATTTCATAATAAAAGTCTATATTTTTTATAAAAGTAGTTGTTCGTTTTTTACTATTATTCATTTATTTATACGAAAAAAAGCTAATTACCTTAGCTCTTTTCTATATATTATTTTATTATCTATAATAAAAAACGCATTTTTTTCTCTGTAATATAATATAGGTTCTCTTATTTCATCTTCAATGCTTATAAGTTCTTCAAATTCTTTTACATCAATTACATTTTTCATTTCTAATTTAGGCATATTTTTTATTTCTACTATAATATTTTTATATTTCTTTAGAATTTTTTTCACTTTAACTTCAACTTTTTGGGATTCATTAGTCTGATATTTCCATATTTGATATAATAAATATCCTGTTGCAATTAAAAGAATTAATATTCCTATTATTAATTTTGTATAATTTACATTTTTGTCTACATTTTGTGTTTCTAAAATTGTATTTTCTTGTTCATCTGATTCTTTTACTTTTATTTCATATACTGGTTGATTTAAATCTATTGTTACTTTTGATACAGAAGATTGTATTGTTTCTTCCTGATTTTGAATTCCAGATTTCACATTAAAATTTATTACTAAATATGCCGTAACAGGTAAGTTAAACTGTTCTTTAAATTTATCTACTTCACTATTATATTTCTGGTAATCAATATTTATTTTTTCATTTATACCAATTTTATTTGTATATTGTTGTATTGTTTTGTTTTCTATAATTGGATAATTTTTTTCTAATATTACTTGTCCAGTGTTCGAATACTCAATATATAAAGTTGCTAAAATATCATATTTACAATCTAAATTTTCTTTCATAGATGAGTTATAGTTATAGTTAAAATTAAATTCTATATATCTAGTCAAATCTTTTAAATATACATTGTCTTTATCTAAGTAGTCTTGAGTATAATAATCATTTTTTGTAAGATATACCTTGTAATATGTATTTTGAAAAGCATCATATTGGTATATTAGATTATTAGAAATTGGAAAAGATTGAATAATAATAAAAACAGAAATAGCAATTATTACAACTGTTACTAAAACTTTAATTTCATGTTTATTTTTCATTCTATTCCACCCTTTCTAATTAAAATATTTTTATTTGTTTTTATTAATCCATTCACTAAACCATACTGACGGATATTCTAAATATGGAACTACATATGTTACTTTACCTACAATTTGATCTTCATCTACTGGCAATAAATCTTTTTCTTTATTATTGTCCCCTTTGGTTTCATACCTATACCCTTTTGATGTTTCTTTTATTCCTATAACCCTATAAAGTACATATATATTATTTATCTTATATTCTATAACATCTCCTTCTTTTAATTCTCTTATTTGTTTATAATCTGCTATTTTTTCAATTATACATACATCTCCTCTATTAAAATATGGAGACATACTATAGATACTACAGCTACTGGTTTATAAGATAAAAAACCTGCAACAAACATAACAACTACTAAAGTAAGTAATATTATAGGTATTGACTTGGATGGATTTTCTCTTTTTATTTGCCTTTTGGATTTTTTTATTATAATTGTGTCTTCATACATGGTAAATAAAAAAATCAGTAAATATAATACATATTTAATACTCGCAGTTATAAACCAATTTAAATTAGGAAATACCGGGAATAAAATTTTACTTAAACTAATAGGAATACTATATGAAAAATTTAAAATTACTCCTCCACTTTTAGATAAATAACATAATAATATAGATTCTATAAAACTAGTCAGAAATTCTCCTAAAAGATATTCTAATAAAGTTTCTAATGGGATTGTATTTGAAAATTTTATATATTGAACTTTTAATAAGAAAAATATTAATGCTATAATACCAAAAGATATCCATGATTTTGAACGTTTTATTAAAAATACTCTTATTGCTTCTAATAAAAGAGAAAACAGAACTATTGTAAATAGATTTTTTATAATTGAAATAATTTGCAATGAATATGGTGTTCTTTGATACCCAACTTTTACACCTGTAAGAACATAAATAATCAGATATATAATCGTTAAAATTAATACTATTTTTGCCTTATCTACTCTATTTCGTTCCATTTTCTCTCCTTTAGTTAAATTTTATATTTAAAATCTCATATTTATTTTCTGAACTTTTACTTTTTATTATGCCTCCAAAATTTATTTCAGAACCAGCTTGTATCACTCCATTATATTCAGAATTTAATATTGTATATTTACTATCACTATTTTTATTAACAACTACATTCCACATTTGTTCAATTGTTGTTTCGCTTTCAAAATTTATATCAAATTGCCATGAATGTATTTCTTTGTTTCCTATATTTTTAACAATTATTTTTATTTGTGTATAATATTCATTTTCTGTTCCCCATTGATTTTCTTTTTGTATTTCAACTTCTACTTTCTTTTCTTCCGGTTCAGTTGGTTCGTCAGGTTTTTCTGGTGAAACTATTGTACTTCCATTTATAATTATATTTTCCGGTTTGTAATATGGATCTGTCGTAGCTATTTGAAATTCAAATACCACTTTACCTTTACTTGGAACTTGAGCATTATATGATACATTCGAAAATTCTATAATACTTTCTGTCGCCTTACAGTTAACATTATAATAATTTAAAACCTCTCCATTTTCTGGATTTGCAATTGATATTTTCCATCCATCTAAAATATCGTCTGTATTATTTTCTAAACTCATACTAATTTGAAATACATACTTGTTATCAACTGTCCATTTATTTTTTATTGTGTATGTGACATTATATCCTTTATTTGTTGTTGTTTTTTCTCCTATAGTAGCTTTTCCTGTAATATTTATTTTTTCACTTAAAATTGCATATACTACAGATATAGAAATCATTATCACTATAAAAACAATTAACACTATAAATACATTTTTATTTCTTATCTTTTTCATTTATAATTTCCTATGGTTTTTGTACATAATTTAATGTTATAGTAGCTGTCTTTTCTTTTGTGTCTGGAATGTTCTCAGAATTTTCTAACCATTTAATTGTTACAGTATAATCTTTTGTACTTCCACTATTTAACACATCATTATCATTAGCATTTATATCAAATACCACATCTGTTGGATTGGCAGCATTAGCTGTGTCTATACCTGTAATGCTTTCTAGAGTAGCGTTGATTGTTCCTGCATTTTCTACTGTTACTATATATGTTGCTGTTGCACCAGGATGTTCTAGATTTACATCAAATGTTGCAGACAATTTATCTCCTGATACTACTGCCACTTTCTTTGAAGTTGCACCTGTTAATGTACCCTCTGCTATATTAGATATTTTTATATCCCAGTTAGCTGATATATTTGCTGTTCCATTTATAGTTAACAACTGTGAAAGTGCCGCATAACCTATTGCCATTCCTATAATTGCTAAAAATAATACTATTATTAAAATATTTTTTGTTTTTTTATGTGCATACTACACAAAAATAAGAGGAATAGTATAATAAACTTTTCCTCTTATCTTTTTTATAAAATTTATTTTATGCAAATGTCATATTTTTTATACGTGATTTATATTACTACTAATTTTGTATAAAATCTGTATAATATATAATTTCTTTACCTAATTTTTTAGCATATTCAATTTCTAAGTTTGTGCTATATCCAATATAATTATTAACATTTACAACTAATATCGCATCTGATAATTCTATTTTTTTAAAATGTTCTTCTTTCAATTTTACTAATTGTTCTTCTGTTCTTTCTTCACCTTTTACCACCGGATAGATCGGTGTTAGAATACAATTATTACCTTGTAAAGCCATTTTTTCTGCAACTATCATCATTTCTTTTTGAAATTTTAAGCTTCCACATAATGTTATTATTTTCATTCTAGATCTCCCCAATATTACTCATTATTTATAAATCTATTTTTGTTTTCTATTGTATTGGAGGTTCACATGTTCCACCTTGAATATCAATAGTTCCAGCTCTTATTGTTGGTTCTGTTGGATTACTTGCTTTATTTTTTACAAGTCCTGATGTCATAGTGAATTTAGAAGCACTTCCTGTACCATATACTACTGGCACACTTGGGCAATTACCAATTATCGTTGAGTTGTTACAATTAATATTACCAGAAATATTTAATACCATTTGTGTTCCATTGTTCTCTATTGTTGAATCATTAATAGTAATCGTATTTCCAACAAATACTGGAGCATTTGAAGTATTTGAAATAATTTTTGAATTATTCATTACAACTTCCCCTCCTGAGAAGAACATGCCTCCTACTTCTATCTCAACATTACTTAATTCTAACCTGTTTTTTCCTCCCGTAGTATTAATTACAGGTGGATTAGAATTATTTGTAAAATCAAATTTTCCTCCTGATATTATAACTTCTTGTCCACTTAATAATGGTGCATCATTGACTGTAGCCTTGAAATTTCCTCCTGTTATATTCAAACTTTTTGTTATTATAAATGCCGTAGTTAATTCATTTCCCTCTATATTTCCTCCAGAAATTGTAACATCCGAATTTCCAAGGATCATTGGCAATGAACCTGAAATTTTACCACCACTTACATTAACCGTACTTGAAGATGTTCCATATATTGTTGGTGTTCTATTTTTATTTTCATTATTAATTGTTCCTCCTTTAATTTCTAAAGATGAACCTTCACTTAGGCTTATAGTTGGGTTTTGAGAAGCAGTAATATTTCCTTCTCCTGATATAATTAAGCTTCCATTATTTTCAATTGTTGATGTTATATTTTTACCATTCAAATTTAAATTTACTTTCTTATCTGCTCCAATTGTAATTGTATCTTTTTTAATATCTTCAAATAACGTTATAGTTTGTGCTGTTTCCTTATTGCATTCTGCAATTGCTGCTTCTATTGATGAATATTTTTCACCAGTTTCATTTATTTTACATACAGCTTTAACTTGCACTTTAGCACTATCACCATCTTTTCCACTAATGCAAACAATAGGACGTAATTTACCTGACATAGAAACATCTCTATGAGTAAGATATTTTGTAGAAGAATCATGCTTTACATCAAACATAATATTTCCATCTCCTCCAATAGATGTACTAGTACCTCCATCAGGCATTGTACTAAACCATGTTGACGATATTGGTGAAGATAAAAAATAGTTTTCACTTGAATCTTCGTCATCTAAGGCTGGAAAGAACACTTCATTATTTACCATAACTATTGTATTCCCATTATTTTTAGTTATATCACCAGCAACATTTGACATAAAATATCCTGTTTCATGCGATGTAGTACTATTACTTAAGTAAACTTTAATTGAACTATTTAACTTATTCCAACTGGCTGCCCACATTTCAATAGTTGGTGATCCTATTGCATATATAGCGCCACTATCTGTATCTACTAAATTTTGCCAATTGTCAGTATTCAACAGCATTGAAGAAAATCTAGAACTTTTATAATTAGAATTTAATATGTAACCTGTACTTTTAAATAAAGTTCTTGTTTCCTCCTTTATTGATTGTAAACCAGTCTGTTTTGATGAATTCCATATTACATTATATTTGTCATCATCATCTTTTAATAAAGTTTTATTTCCACTAATAAAAGATGATGGCAAATATTTTTTAGGAGTTATAAATATATTTTGTCCCTCACTGTAGAATATAATCCAATCATTTGTTGTCTCATCTCCATCTAAGTCTACTCCATAACAAACTTCTTTACCATAGTTTTGTTGTGGATCTTTGCTTATTTCATCTGCAGATGTTTCAACATACTGTACTTCATCCTCTTCATTTGAATCACTACTACCGCTTCCATCAACTATTGAAGTTGAAATTTTGCCACTAGCATCCATTTCCACTTTTATTTCTACGTCATTATACGCATGATGTATAACATATATCGTAGTTGTACTTTCAGTAAAATCTGCAAAGTTTGTTTTACTTCCTAAACTTGCAATTTTTTGTGATTGTAAAAAAACATCATACTCATAAGTACTATTATTTTTTAATGTTTCTACTACATCTTTTAGATTAGCATTTCTGTTTTCATCTGCTATAACTCTTGCTTGTGTTTCTGTTATTGCAAGATCAATATCTTCTTTTGCTTGTGCATAATTTGTTTTATCCTTTGCTCCACTTGCTTTTGAAAGAATTCCATTTTCCCCCATAAGAGTATTTAGCGCCACAGCTGCTAAAATTAATAGCACTATTATTGTAACAATAAGTGCTATCAAAGTTATACCTTTGTTTCTCTTCTCTTTTTTCATTTGTTACCTCCCTTTATTCTATATAAAGTATAAACAATAATTTGTTTTACTGTCAATAGATTTTTCATCATATTCTCTCATATTGTTAATTTGTTTACATATAGCAAATTGTATTTATTGCTATACCTATAATTATTGACACAATAAATCCTGCTACCAAACTTCTTGGGATACTACTCATATAAAATTTATAATTTTTATATTCATTTTCCAAATCTTCTGTACCTTTTATCCAGTAATTTGGTGAGTTAGAATACCATAAAACATCAATTATAAATACTACAAATATTTTTATAGTGAACCACATTATAAATGAATAAATAAAACCTCTTGCAAATGTCCTTGCACCTGCTAAGTAAACAAGAATTGCCCAAATTACTAACAATATTATTAATGCTGGAATCTTTTTTATTATTCTTTCTTTTGTTGATAATATTTTTTTAGGTTTTATATCCTTATATTCTGGTAATTCTTGAACTCTCTTTTGTATTTCTATTGGTAAATTATGAATACCAGATAAAGGATTTATTTTATATGAAATTATGTTTAATATAAAAAATAATAAACATAATCCAATACATTCAATTAATAATGTCATAATCTTTTCTCACTTTCACACTACAAATTCTCTTTGATTCTTTTGAATAATTGTATAATCATCTCTTTAAAATTTATCGTCATTATAACATATTATCAAAAATACTTCCATAAATCGTATAAAAAGAAATAATTCTTGTTTTTAATATTCAAAAAACTAGTTGTATATAAACAACTAGTTTTTTCTTTTCTATATTACATTATATTGTTTTAATATTCGTTCTATATCTGTTCCTTCTATTTTTTTCAAAAGCTCTTTTACTGCCATTTTTTGTGGCAAATTCATTTCCATATCTGTTGCTTTTTTGCCATCTCTTAATTTTACAGTTGCATTTAACAAATCTCTTATATCATACACACTGCCCCATACTTCCGGTACTCCTCTATCTATGTTTAATAATGTATAAACAGCTTCCATTGCTGTACGTATAGAGT
>CAKPRW010000066.1 GCA_934183045.1 uncultured Clostridia bacterium | reverse complement strand
ATACAGATATCTGGCTTTGCAATAGAAGTTAATAAGCTTATTTCTCCTAGGTGATTCATCCCCATTTCAACTACCATTGCTTCATGATCTTTTAATTTTAAGATAGTAAATGGCAATCCTATGTTATTATTGTTATTGCCTATTGTTTTTAATGTATTATATTTTTTTGATATAACATTAGCAACAATATCTTTTGTACTGGTTTTTCCTACACTACCAGTAATTGCTATAACAGGAATATTATACAAACTTCTTTTGAATCTTGCTATTTCATATAAAGCTTCAAGGGTATCATTAACTTTAATTACAGTTTTATCTTCATACCTTTGTTTTTCCTCAATTGTTAAATTTATATTTTGTACAATTACACAACTAGCACCTCCTTGTAGTGCCTGTTCCCAAAACAGGTTCCCATCAAAATTGTCACCTTTTATGCCAATATATGTATCGTTTTCTTGTATTAATCTTGTATCCTTTGAAAAGTTTTCACAAACTAGATTTTTATTGCCTATAACTAGTTCTCCACCAGTTACATTCAAAATATCATTAACAGTTATATTTTTCATATCTACAACCTTCCTTTTTGACGTTTTGTATATTATATTTTTATTTTTAAAAAATGTCAAAACATATAAACATTTAGATTTTCAAATACAGGTCAATACATTAGGATAAAAAAATTGCCAAAAAGGCCCGGCCCTTTTGACAATTTTGAAGTGAAGTAGTTATTTGTTTTCTACTGATCTATTTGCTATTTCTATAGCTTTTTTTACGATGTTTCCACAATCTCTAGATGATACGTTTGCCCAACTTCCTCTATCTTGTTTTACTGTTTCATATACTCCTAATTCTCTAGCTATTTCTTCTCTTAAATTTTCTGTTATAAGTCTTCTGTTTCGTGACATAATATCCTCCTTGTAATCTTTTGCAAAGTTTTTCATATATATTAAATAAAACTCTAATTAAAAGTTTTATTAATTATATTGTTCTCAATTTTTTTTATTTTATTTTGACATTTTTTTATAATTATATATATTTTTTTACAAAATATGATATAATTAAATAGTTAGATATTACAAAAGGAGAAACTAAATGAGCATTAAAGAAAAGGATTTAGAAAAAGAAAATATTGCAACTGATAATGGGAATACTAATTTAATACAAACTTCTTCTGCTGAATTCATTCCAGTTAAAAATAAAAATTTTAAAAGTTCTTTTTCAATTTTTAAATTATTGGCAATTATTATTTTAATTATAATTATTGTAGTATTACTTATTTTAGCAGGTTATACTCTATTTAATAATAATATAATATCTGGTGTATCTATAAAAGGACATGATGTTTCTAATTTAAGTAAATCAGATGCAAAATATCAGTTAGATAATTATATTGCAGAGAATATGCCACAAGAAATAAAATTACAACATGGAGATTATGAAGCAACTATATCTCTTGAGCAAATCGAAGCTAGCTTTGATACAAAGTCAGCAACAAATTCAGCATATAATATTGGTAGAGAAGGTAATTTTTTACAAAATAATTTTTATATTTTATCTACAATGTTTGGTAAAGTTAATATTGAACCTAGACTTTCTATAGATAAAAAACAATTATCAAAAAATCTAGAAGATATATCTACACAATTACCTGATGGAGTTATTCAAAGTAGTTATTATATAGAAGATTCTAACTTGTTTATAACATCTGGCAAAGAGGGAAATGTAGTTGATATTGACGCTACGACTCAAGCTATTAAAGATATAATATCTGATTTTTCTCAAAAAGAAAAAGTCGTAGAAATAGTTGTAAAAACTGAACAACCTGATCCGATAGATATAGAAAAAATTTATAATGAAATACATAAAGATCCTGTCGACGCATATTACACTAAAGAACCATTTGCTGTATATCCATCAGAAAATGGTATTGATTTTAATGTTTCAATGGAAGAAGCTAAATCAATTATATCTTCAGAAAAAAAAGAAGAATATACGATACCTTTAAAAATATTATCACCAAATGTCACAACTAATATGATCGGAACAGAAGCATTTCCAGATTTATTATCTACATATTCTACTAAATATGCTGTTAGTAATAGAAATAGGACTACAAACTTAATATTAGCAGCTAACAAAATTAATGGAACTGTTCTTATGCCTGGTGAAACTTTTTCTTACAATAAGGTAGTTGGAGCAAGAACAATAGCTGCTGGTTATAAAGAAGCACCAATTTATGTTCAAGGAGAAGTTGTTGATGGAGTAGGCGGAGGGATTTGCCAAATAACAACAACTTTATACAATGCAGTACTATATGCTAATCTAGAAATAACTCAAAGAACTAATCATCAATTTGTCCCTTCTTATGCTCCTGCTAGTAGAGATGCAACTGTTGTTTATGGTGCAATTGATTTTCAATTTAAAAATAATAGAAATTATCCTATAAAACTAGTTTGTTCAGTAGCAAACGGAATAGCTAATTTCCAAATATTTGGTTTAAGACAAGATGATGATTGTGAAGTTCAGATAAATGCTTATGAAACAGGAAGAACTAAAACAGCAATTTATTCTGAAGCATACAAAATTTTAAAACGAGATGGAAAAGTAATTTCTCAGGAATTACTAGGTAGAGATACATATAAGAGACATTAATTAAAAATTAATTAATATAAATATAAAAAAGAGTGGTAAAAGGAATTTATCCTTCTACCACTTCTTTTTACATTGTTAAAGTTCCATTTGGAGTATTAGTTATTACTAATATATCTTCTTCTCTACCATTTTCTGCATTTATATAAACCAAAAATTCTCTATCCTCAACTTTTCCTTTAAATTCATAGCAAAGTATTTCTGTTTTCCATTCAGTTGGAATAATCGCCATTCCTTCACTTTCAATATTTAGCTCTTTATTTAAATTTTTCTTGGCTTCTTCTTTAGATATTTTAATATTACTAATGTCTCTTTCACAATGATTGTTTAAATATCCTGTTGTTTCTATTCCTAACACTTCGCCATTATCTAATGCTACCTTTACCTTTATCAAATCTGGATATACAATAACATTATTTTTAGTATAAGCATAATTTATTGTAACTATTCCTTCTTGTTTTAAATAATAAGTCTCTTTCATATTAGGGAATCCCTTATCAGATAAATATTTTTTTCCTGTTTCATTTGCATCTTCTTGTGAAATCACTTCAGAATTTACTTCTCTATTAGAATTCATATAAACTACATGTCCACCTTTTTTTGAAATAGATACATTTATTGTTTCATCATTATTGTTTGTAACTGAAAAATCATATACAGGAATTGTAGCATTTTCAGAATATCCTAGATTTGAAATTTCTTTTATATTATCCTTTCCAATTAACTCTTCTGCCTTTTGTTTTGCCTGTTCTTCATCCACGTCATCACCTGTTAGCCCTTTTTGTTCTGTATTTGTAAGATGCTCAGAAAAAGCTCCATCATATATTAGTCCTGAATATTCATGAAAATTTTCTTCTAAATTGCTAAAACTTTCTTTTGATATATTATCAACTTGCTGAGCAAAAGCTATATTTCCCTTATTGGTTAACTCTCCCCATTCTAATCTTCCATTATTAATATCTTCTGACAATTGATTTAATGTATTTTCAAGTTCTACACTATAAACATGTAAATCTTTTAAATTTTTCAAATCTTCATCTGTCAAACTTTCATTATATATATTCTTTCTTGACAAAGAATAACTATAATCACTTACCTGATTAAGAAACTTTTCAGTATTTTCAAGCTCTTGACTTTGAATTGGAAGCATACTTAAATAGCTTTGAGCAAGATTCGCTTCTCTCCATAAATTAGTTAAAGTTTCAGCTCCATGCTCAGGTGTAGTAGAAATCAAAGACTTTGCTAAGTAAGTCTCCACATTTTGGACATAATCAACCAACTCATAAAAAGCCATATTATAATTATTTTCAGAAGCTTGTTTATACTCCTTCCTATTCCTATAAAGTAAAACTCCCAAAACAATAGCAACTATCAACAAAACAATAGCAACAATCAAATAAATATTTTTCAATTTATTATTCTTAAAATTTAAATTACTCATAAAATCATCCTTTCGTCGGGATTTGGGGACGTTCCTTCTTTTCCCTTTAAGAGGGATTTGGGGACACTCCTTTATTTACCCACATATAATTTATTTACAAAATCTATGTTTTCCAATTGTTTTTACAAGCGGTCTAGACCATATCCACTTATTAGTAGCAGTTTGTGAATTAAAATAGTACGTACAACCATTAGTTGGATCCCAACCATTTTTTGCATCTTGCGCAGCTTTATATACAGTAGAATTTTCTGATATCGGTTGATTTATCTGCCCATCTGCAACTGCCGTAAAAGCACCTGGTTGATAGATTACTCCAGCTATTGTGTTGGGAAATTTTGAACTTTTCACCCTATTTAATATTACAGCTCCGACAGCCACTTGTCCTTCATATGGTTCTCCTCTTGCTTCTCCATTAATTGCTCTTGCCATTAATTGCATATCAGAAGAATTTGGAGTTGCAGCATAACTAATATTTTGTTCTCCAAAACTACTTCCTAAAAAAACAATTGTACTTATTGCAATTATCAAACATATTGACAAAAATATTATTTTTAACATATCATTCACGAAATCACCTTTTCCTTTTTATTTATTTTGCGTTACTTTTAAAAAAATATTCCATTTTTTGAAATTTTTCTTTGTTTATGATAATATATATGAAAATAAGTATTTAAAGGAGATTTTATGAAAATTTTAATTTTTTATGCTTCATATGGTGGAGGACACCTTAATGCAGCAACATCAATAAGTGAATGTATCCAAGCAAACTATAAAAATACCAATGTAGAATTAATCGATTGCATGAAATATATAAATAAAACTATTGAAAAAGTAACTACATCTGCCTATAATGAAATGGCTAAAAAAGCACCTTGGGCTTGGGGAAGAATATATGCAGATTCACAAAAAGGACCTCTTGCTCACATTTCTTCCAGATCGAATAAAATTATGGCGATCAAACTACTTAAATTGTTAAGAGAAAAAAAGCCTGATCTAATTATTTCAACTCATCCATTTGGAAGTCAAATGTGTAGTTATTTAAAAAGAAAAGGTAAAATATCTGCAAAAATCGCAACTATCATGACAGACTTTGCACCACATGATCAATGGTTAGTTGGTAATGATTATACAGATTATTATTTTGTAGCACATGATAAAATGAAACAATATTTAATAAGTAAAAATATTCCTGAGCAAAAAGTATTTTCAACTGGAATACCTATTTCTAGCCGTTTCACAGAAAAATATGACAAACAAAAAATACTCAAAGATTTTAATCTATCAAACGATAAACAAACTATTCTATTCTTTCGGTGGTGGAGAATATGGACTAGGAAAAACAAAAACATTTAAAATATTTGAAAGTTTAATACAATCTGATAAGAATATACAAATAGTTGCTATTGCTGGAAAAAACGCCGAAATGAAAAAAAGTTTTGAAGAAATTGTTGAAAAATATAACAAATCAGAATTTGTCAAAATTCTATCATTCACCAATAAAGTTCCAGAATTAATGAGTATTTCAGATTTAGTAATAACAAAACCTGGAGGATTAACAACATCAGAAAGTCTTGCTTCACATTTACCTATGATAATTATTAACCCTATACCCGGTCAAGAAAAAGAAAATGCAGAATTTTTGGAAAGCAAAGGTATTGCTATTTGGTTAAAAAGTCCTAATGAAAGTAAAATCATCTTTGATCTTTTACTTTCAAATAAAGAAAAATTGGAAAATATGAAAAAAAATACTATGATACTGGCTAAACCATTTTCAACTACAGAAATTTGTAAAATTTTATTAGGATAATTTATAATATTTTATATACAATGCAAGAAACACCTCATATAATAAAATGAGGTGTTTTTATGTGTTTTAATAATTTATCCAGTTGTGATCTTATTGGATTATCTAGCTCGCTTTCTATTTTGTTAAGTGAAGATTTATCTACAAATGAAGTATCTATTTTAGCTGCTTTTTTTACAGCACTCGGAGATAATTTAGCAATTATTGCAACAAAAAAAGCAATTGAAGAAAGTTCTAATGACTAAACCTCTCTTCTTCCTTCTAATGCCTTCGTTAGTGTAATTTCATCTGTATACTCCAAGTCTCCACCAACCGGGATTCCATGTGCAATTCTTGTCACCTTAACTCCCAATGGTTTTATTAACTTAGACAAGTACATCGCTGTTGCTTCTCCTTCTACTCTAGGATTTGTTGCCAAAATAACTTCTTTTACTTTTCCATCCATTAATCTTGACAATAATTCTTTGATCTTTATATCATCAGGTCCAACACCATTCATAGGAGAAATAGATCCGTGTAATACATGATATACTCCTTTAAATTCATGTGTTCTTTCCATTGCAATTATATCTCTTACATCTTCTACCACACAAATCTGTGTATCATCACGCTTTGGATTGCTACATATTGAACAAGGATCTGTATCAGAAATATTATAACATTTACTACAATATTTCAAATTTTTCTTTGCATCTAATATAGAAGAAACAAATTGATTCGTTTCTTCTTCGGTTGAATTCAACATATAAAAAGCTAGTCTCGCCGCAGTTTTATGTCCAATACTTGGTAAACGTTCAAAACTCTCTATTAATTTTTCTATTGATGGTGAATATAGTGACATTTAAACTTCCTCCCAATAATTCTAGTCCTTAGGAGTGTCCCCAAATCCCTTTAATAGGGAAAGAAAGGAACGTCCCCTAATCCTCTTAAAATCCTCCAAATCCTGGGATATTATATTTTCCTAATTGATCTGCTTGTGCTGAATCTACTTTTCTTAATGCTTCGTTTACACATGTTAATATTAGATCTTCTAACATTTCAACATCTTCTGGATCTACAACATCTGGTTTTATTTTTATTTCTTTTATTGTTTTTTCTCCAGATACTTTTACATTTATTGCTCCCCCACCTGCTGATGCTTCAAATTCTTTTGTAGCTAATTCAGCTTGTGATTTCTCCATATCTGCTTGCATTTTTTTAGCTTCTTTCATTAGATTGTTTATATTCATTCCTCCGAATCCTCCCATTCCTCCTGGGAATCCACCTCTTTTACTCATCTTATTTCCTCCTTATTTATTATTAATATTAAGTTTTTTCTAATCTTTTTTACTTAATAATATAAAATTTATTCTATAATATTAAATGGTATGTCTGATTGATTTGCAAGATCTTTCAAGTCATCCTCTACATTTTTTTGTTGTACTTCTTGTGGATTTGTTATATATTTTATTTGCATTTCTTTTCCACAAGCCATAGAAACTAAATTAGTTATTTCTCTAATGTTATCTTGTTTTTCCAAGACTGTTTTTCCAAAAGAAGTCATACCATTTGGAAATTGAATTCCAACTGTCATATCATTTAATTCTACTGCCTTTGTATTAATTAAATTTGTATACAACATAATTTTTCCATTTTGCTTTAAATTGTTAACTATATTAGGCCATGTATCTACTTTTTTAAAATTTTCTAGACTATTAGTTTGATTTTTATTTTCTTTTAAATTGTTCTCCATTTTTTTTTCAATATTTGCATTTTTTATTAAATTTTGAGCTTTGTTATCCACATTTTTTGAAGAATTGTGGATAATAC
>CAKPRW010000065.1 GCA_934183045.1 uncultured Clostridia bacterium | reverse complement strand
TTCGTGATCCCAATAAACAGAACCGTCGGCATAATAATCTGCATCGGCACTACAGAACCCATAAACTCTGTTCCTGACAGTAACAGGATAGATTCTTTCGCATACAAAGTAAAGTACACCACAACCGGTACCGCCGCCACTGCCACGAAATTCAATGCTTTCTGGCTGACTTCCCGGAACTTGTCTTCCATTCCCTGCTCGATGTAATAAGACACGCGGGGCAGAAGAACTGTACTGAGCGCCGTCACAAAACTGACCAGAATTGTCTTCACTTTTACCGATGCGGTATAGTACCCCACTTCCACATCATCCTTCATGAATCCCAGCATGACCGTATCCAGATTCGTATAGATCGTCGTTGCCACGGACATCATGAAAAAGACCATGATTACTTTCCAGTGTCTCCGTAAATTATAATGACCCACCGGATGCAAGTCAATAATTTCCGGCAACTTAAGAAAATTTAATACATTCGATCCAACTCCAGCCACGATACTGATGGCTCCATAGATTACATAATCACTCTGATCCTTCACAAACAGGAACATCAATATCAATCCGATTGCCTTAAAGGCAATAGAACGAATCGTAATATAAGAATACTGTTCCAGTCCCTTATACAGCCATTCCATTCCAATCACATTAAAAAAAATGGTACTGCTCATAACGGCAAAAAGGGCAGTATCTGCCCTTAAACGCGGCACTGTCACCAGTGCCGCAAAATATACCATATATGCAAGGATATTGTTACACTCAATTAACGGATGTACAACAAGAAATAAATGGTCTAATGAATGAAAAAAGAGAATATAAGATGGAACCTAGTATAATAAAAAATATTAATAATATGGAATGCATAAAATAGAAAAATACACTTTGCCTTTTTGACGAATTATGATAGAATTTCAAAAGAGAAAGGAAGATTTTTTATGTTAGCAAACAAATTGAATTATGGTGACACTATAGGTATAGTAGGAGTATCAAATAGTTTAGAATTACATAACAGATATGAAGATTTTTATAGAGCAGAAGAACTTTTTAAAAGTAAGGGATTCAAAATAAAAAGAGGAAAATATGTATTAGAAAACTATTATGGTACGGCTGGAACTAGAGAACAAAAAGCAGAAGATATGATGAATATGTTCAAAGATGAAGAAGTAAAAGCTATTATATGCTTACAAGGTGGCCAAACGTGTAATACATTTATCGATTTATTGGATTATAATGTAATAAGACAAAATCCTAAAATAATAACAGGTTATAGTGATGTAACAGTTTTATTGCAAACAATTTATAATAAGACTGGATTGGTAACATTTCATGGCTCAACATTTATTGGCTTTGGAGAAAAAGATGCAGAAGAAAAATATAAAGAGTTTGAAAGTGCTTTTGTAAATAAAAAAATAAGAAAATTTATTACTGGAAATAAGAAAATAATAAGAGAAGGAAATGTAGAAGGAAAAATTATAGGAACTAATTTAGGAAGTATGATGTATCTTTTAGGAACAGAATATTTACCAAATATGAAAGACAACATATTACTAATTGAAAGTGAAAGGACATCACCAAACGAATGCCAAAGAAGATTTGCACATTTAAAACAATATGGGATGTTTGATCAAGTTAAAGGTGTTGTCATTGGATATAATTACGATTTACAAAAAAATGGAGATATATTTCTACAAATGGAGGATATATTATTGGAATATACAAAAGAATATAAATTTCCTATCATAAAATGTAATGACTTTGGACATGGAATCGTAAATGGGGTTATACCAATAGGGGTTAGATGCAAGATAGATTCAAATAATAATAAAATAGAAATATTAGATGAATTTTTAAATTAAAGTAGTAAGAAACGAAGAAAGAGAAATAGTAAAAACATGAAAAAGATAAAAGATGAAAATAAAATATTAATAATGTTAGCATTTTTTAGTATATCAACTGGGTTGTGGGGAAATTTTAGGCAACTCTGGTTACAAGATAATAACTTTTCTGTAACACAAATAAGTAGTATTATAAGTATAGGGACGTTTATAAGTGTTATAGGAATAGCTTTAATTGGAAAATATGTAAAATTAGATAAAATGAAGAAAGTATTAATGAGTATATTAATTATAAAATTTATTAACATGTTAGTTTTGTATGGTTTAAATTTAACAAATCAAATCGAAATGATTAGATTATCCATAATAATTGATATAGTCATGGAATACATAATTATAACGATTATGTATCCATTAATAACCACAATGGTAAAAAATAATACAATGTATAGCAAAAGGCAATTAACTGAGTATTTATTTAGAGACATAGGGATTTTATTTGGTGGGATCTTTATAGGAAAAAGTATTGCAGGAATTTTAGTAAATTATAATATCTGCTTAATAATTTCTAATATATTTTTGGCGATTTCAATAATGACAATAGCTGATATAAAAATTAATTATGTAGAAGAAAAACAAAATAAGAAAAATTCAGAAATGAAATATATATTTAAAAGTAAAATAATAATATTATATTTGTTAGATGTGTTTATAGGAACAATAGCAATGTCAACAGCTTTAGGATTAAAAATGTTAACACTGACAAATTATTTTAACTTTTCTGATAGTGTTGCAACCAATTATTTATTAATTGTAGGTTTAATCGCAGATATAATAGGCATAGTAGCACTTAAATACTTAACACCTAAAAATGATTATTTAACAATAACAATAAAATTTGGTATAAGATTTATAGGATATATAATTGCTTTTGTATCAGATAACCTAACAATAGCTTTGATAGCGATGACATGGTCAATACTTATTTCAACAGCATATGAAAACATATGTGATGGGGTATATATAAATCGTGTAGCAAGTAAATTTCAATTACAATTTGCCAATATAAGATATATAATAAAATTTTTAGCTGAGGCAATAGGAGTATTTTTTTGTGGAATGATGTATGAAATGGGAATTAAATATATGCTTGGACTATCTGCGATATTTATGATTTTCCAAATAGGATTAGCTTATTATTTAATTCATTTAAGAAGAATAGAAAATAGATAAAAAATTGGATGAAACAGGTAAACTATCTAATTATACATATAAAGAATTATTAGAATTCGATTTTAAAAGCTGGTTCAGTGAATAATAAAAAAATATTTTGTTTGAAGATTTTACGAAAGAAGTATATAATCTAAATATAAACGGAATGATATTAAATTTTATAGATAAATTGAACAAAATAATTGAAAAATAAAATATAGAAAAAATAGGAGAAATAATATGTTTGCAATTATTGAGATTGGAAGTAATAATACAAAAACTCATGTATATAATGGTGAAAATATAATATATGAAACTACTACAACAATTGAATTTAAGAAAAACTATACAAATAAAGTAAAGGAAGGAGATCTAGAAGAACTATATAAAGTAATAGAGAATGCCTTTAATTATACAGATGACATAAATATTTATGGATGTAGCATATTTAGAAATATATCTGAAGAAGAATTAAATGAAATTAATGAAAAACTAAATAACAAATTCGGTTTAAAAATTCAAGTTGTATCACAGGAAGAAGAAGCTAATTATACTGCTTTAGGTTGTTATAACAACATAGAATATAATGGGAATATTTGTATTTTTATAGGTGGAGGCGGATCTATAGAGATCATACTTGTGAATAATAAAAAAATTATTGATAAAAAATATTACAATTTTGGAGTTGTAGATATTACCAAAAAATTCAGTACACTAAAAGATGATATTCCAGAGTGTTCTTTTGATGAGGTATATAATTATGTGGATCAATTAATTGGTGATATTAATATTGAAGCAGAAATCTTAATATTAGCTGGTGGAGATCATTTATATTGGTATAACAACGCAGGATATAAACTAATAGAGAACAACTTATATAAGGACAAAAATCAAAAATATATGTTAACGACTGAAATGAGTGATAATTATGATAGAGATGCCTTGGTAACTTCATTAGATAGAATTAGAGCAAACAGTGATAATCCTAAATGGTTTTCTGGTTCAAGAGCAATGAAAGTAATAACAAATTTAATATCACACAAAGTTAATGCTAAATACATTATACCAACAAAAATAAACATGGAAGATGGATTAAGAAAATAAAAAATCACAATGCATATTAAATATTGTGATATAGTATAAAACAAAGGGGAGATATTAGATGAAAATAGCAATTATTTCAGATGTACATGGTAATATAGAAGCATTAAAAGCGACATTTGAAGATATAAACAAAAGACATATTGATAAAGTAATATGTTTAGGAGATACAATTGCAAAAGGAGTACATCCAAAAGAATGTATAAATCTAATAAGAGAAAAGTGTAATGTAGTAATTCAGGGAAATACAGATCAATATTTTGCAATGAAACATGAAAATATAGAAAGCTTTCCTGAAACAGAACAGAAAAGGATAAAATGGAATCAATCATTAATTACAGAAGAAGATAGAGAATATCTATTAAATTTGCCGTTCTCTTATGAATTCTATATGAGTGGGAGTTTGGTTAGACTTTTTCATGCTACTAATGTAGCAAATAATAAAGCTGTTTTAAATATAAGTGACATAGAAACAAAATATAAAATGTTTTTGCCAAGTGAATATACAACATCTAACAAAGTTGCAGATGTTATAATATATGGTCATATTCATCATCCATACATGGACAAGATATATAATAAAACATTAATTAATGTAGGGAGTGTAGGAAATTCAATTGATGTAATAAGGAACGACAATAAAGATAGTGATGTACTAGAAACAACAAAAGCATACTATTTAATAGTTGAAGGTGAATATGGAAGTAAAGAATATAATTCAGAAATTTCATTCCAATTTGTAAAAGTTCCATATGATATAGAAAAAGAATTAAAAGATGAATATAAAAATATAGAAAAGGAAATTTATAGACGTGAATTAACAAAAGGCGTATATAGAAATATGAATAAAGTTAATGAAGAAAATAGAAAGCTAGGTATAGATATAGATAAAATATAAAGGAGATTCATTTATGAAAATAGGAATAGATATAGATGGAGTTATATTAGATTATCAAAGAGTATTAAATACTTATGGGGATTTATATGACTTTATAGAACTAGGGAAAGACGGAATTGTTAATAGAAATGAACATTATTTAAGAAACAGATATAATTGGACAAACGAAGAAAGAATGAATTTTGTAAACAAATATTTTTTAAAATTATCAATGCAAACTCATTTAATTCCTGGTGCAAAAGATGTAATTAATATGCTACAAAAGGACGGAAATGAACTTATTATTATTTCAGCAAGGGGTGGAATGGTAGAAGAAATGAAAGATGTAGCGATAGAAAAATTTAAAGAAGAAGGTCTTTCATTTGATAAATACTATTGGAAAGAAGATAATAAGGTAGAAGTTGCTAAAAAAGAAAATATCGATGTAATGATAGATGATACATTTGAAGTTTGCCAAAAATTATCATCCAATGGAATAAAAACAATATATTTTAGAGATAAAGATATGAAAAAATTAGAGCAAAATGAAAATTTAAAAGAAGTAAGCAACTGGGGAGAAATATATAGATATATAAAGGGAATAGAAAATAAATAAAAATATTAAGCAGTAATTGTAGAATATCTTCTATAAGGAATTCCAAAAGACAAAGTAAGGAGTTAGATTAGGAATGAATAATTGTACCAAAAATATGCTAGATAAAATACTTGAAAGTTGTGAATATGTTTCTAATAATTCAAAATCAGTTAAAATAAACGAAATAAAATTAAACGAATTTGCAAGAACAATTAAGAAAGAAGAAGCTAAGCATTGGTTAATGTATTCTCCATATAACATATTAGATTTACCAATTGAAACAATAGTGAATTTTTTATTAGTATATGAAGCTATAGATTTTTCATTTTGGGGAAAGCCTAAGTGGACAATAGACACTAATAACGGTAAAGAAGATGGAGGTATTGCATTATTATATGCAATGCTAAAATATGTAAAAGATAAACAAACTACTGATTTTTATAATATAACAAAAGAAGAATTTAAAGAAATACTAAAAGGGAATGTAGAAATTCCATTATTTGAAGAAAGATACAATATTGTAAGGAATGTTAGCGATGTAGTTAATAAAAAAATGAATGGTAATTTTTATATGTTTATAAAAGATATTACTGTTGATACAGAATTGTTTGACGTTATTGTAAATAATTTTCCTGATTTTAAAGATGAAAGAACATATAACAATAAGCAGATTTACTATTACAAATTGGCACAGTTATTAACATCAGATATATTACATATAAGAAAATTAAAAGAAAATATACAAGTGGACTATTCTCATTTAGTGGGGTGTTCAGATTATAAAATTCCACAAGTAATGAGAGGGTTAGGAATATTAGAATATAGTGATAAATTATCTGATGTTATAGATAACCAAAAAGAAATAGAAGTAAATTCAGAATACGAAGTAGAAATAAGAGCTAGTATGATCAAAGCGATTGATCTACTAAAAAGAAAACTAAAAAATGAAATTTGTGCAATTGATATTAATGATTATATTTGGAGCCAGGGACAGAATATAAAACTAAAACCATATCATCTTACTAGAAATACTAATTATTAAGTATTAGGAAAATATTATAAAAGTTTAATAAAAATATAAAGAAATAAAAAAATTACAAAATTTTATAAATATTAAAAATAAGATATATTTATGAAAGAATTGATACAATCTATTAAATAACAAAAATTATATGATAGGATGAACATATGAAAAAATATAACAAAATAATAACAAATGAACTAAATAGAATATTACCATATCATTTACTAGGTGTGATTTTACATACATTAGTAATATATATGGCATTTAAAATTCCAGAATGTGTAGGAAATATTTTGGACATGTTAATGGAACAACAAATAAATCAAAGTGCAATTATACAAGAAGCATATAAGTTAATATTTTACAGTAGCTTTGTATTTATACCAAGATCTTTATATAGAACATTATATTTTACTGTTTCAAGAAAAGTGGATACATATTTAAGAAAAAAAGTAGTAGAACATTTACAGAAAGTAAAACCAGAATATTTTGAAAAGGAAAATAAGGGTGCGTTCCTAGCATATTTATCAAAAGAAATACTGTCAATTTATAAAGTTTTAGGAAATTTTTGGTTTTGGGTTACAAAAATAGGTGTTACTCCAATTATGGGAATTACTTTAATTTGGAGTCAATTAAACAAGGAACTTGCAATATATTTAATACCTGCATTTCCAGTAGTAATTATATTTATGTATCATTACTACAAGAAATTAAAAGAGAAAGTTGAAATATCAAGAAAAGTTTATGTGGAATTGTCTAAAAATATAGAGCAAAATACAGAGGGATTTCTATTAATAAAATCATATAATAGGCAAGAAGAACAAATTGATAATTTTAAAAAGATAAACAGAAAAATGTACGATGCAGATTATCAAATAGGTGTGGCCAAGAATAAAATTAGTAGCGTTATAAATTTTTTATGGGCATATTGCTATGTTTTAGGGTTTGGAATAGGAATTATATATATATTAAAAGGAACAATTTCAGTAGGAGGAATTGTAACCTTTATAGGATATATAGGCCAAATATTAGGGGATTTTGTATCATCTATTCAACAAATGTTAGAAAGATTACCTTATTTCAAACAATCTATAAATAGATTTAATTATTTCTTAAATTTACAAGAAATTCCAAAACAAGGCAATGAACTGAAAAAAATAAATAAAATAGATATAAAACATTTATCATATTGGTATGATAGTGATAAAAAACCAAGCTTAAAAGATATAAACATGACAATAAAAAAGGGAGAAAAGATAGGTATTGTTGGAGAAGTTGGTAGTGGAAAAACAACACTAATGAATATATTGTGTGGTTTCTATGAAATACCAAATGACATGATTTATATAAATGATCAAGATATAAATACATATCAAAGAAACACAATTTTTGATAAGTATAATTATGCTATTCAATCTAATATTATATTAGATAATACTATAAAAGCAAATATAGATATTAAGGGAGACTTAGAACAAGAAGAAATAGATACAATTATACAAAATTCAGAATTAAAAGAAGACTTAGAAAGATTAGAAAATAGAGAAAATACATTTGTTGGTGAAAAAGGAATTAAGTTATCAGGAGGACAAAAACAAAGAATATCAATTGCTAGAAATTTAGGAAAGATTAGAGATA
>CAKPRW010000064.1 GCA_934183045.1 uncultured Clostridia bacterium | reverse complement strand
GGTGTAGACTTAGTTTGTATACCAGCATTTGCAGAAGTTGAAGTAGAAGGAGAAGACAGAACTGGTATCAAATTGATAGTAGAATCAAGAGTTTAATAAAATGAATATAATCGACAGACTGTATCCTACAGTCTGTTTTTGTATTTTAAATATATGGATTTTAATAGACATAATGTTGTAATTCCCGTTAATTTGTTGTATAATAGTCACACTTAACTATATTAAGCTTAAAACTTATAATAAAGCAGAGCTAGATAGCGACATAGTATAAAGTTTAGATAGTTAAAGTAATATCAAAAGGAGGTACTTTATGAATTTGACAACAACTACTATAATACTTTTATAATTTGTGCATGTTATATGTATTGTAGTAGTGGTATTGCTTAGATTTTGGTTTATTTGGAATACTGTTTATACCAAACAATAGAATTGTAAAAAAGTATTGCTTACAAAAGGTAGTAATCAAGTAACGATTATTATTTTGAATGGAAAAACTAGTTCCAGGTCAAACCATTATGTGGATGTATTGATATTTTGCCAGAAATCTTCTAATATTGTTAGGATTCATATGGAGTTACGAGCTAGGTAGCTTTTCTAAGGCGGATGTACAAAAAGCAGAACAGAATGCCCTTGAAATGGAAAAATGCAATGTTAGCAGTAAAAGCAAAGAGATATCTAAAGGTGAAAAAGAGACATGAAATAAGCAGAGACTCTTTCATCTAAGAATGAAAAAAGGTATCATAATAATCTTTGTATAAAAGTGATTGAAATACAAAGATCAGATGAAATAAAACCCAAATATCTAAGCTTAGCATACTTATTTGCTAGAGTTAGGAAAGGAGTGGACGCATGTCCATTCCTTTAACATTTTATAATAATAAATTATTACATTTAATTATATAAAAACTTGAAATTTTGACTAAATTAATATATGATAGCAAAAGTAGAGGTGGAATATGAAATCTAATTGGTTTAAATATGTATTTATATTTTTTATAATAGCAATATTGATTTTCTCAGTATTTAAAATAAAAAAAGATGAAGAAGTTAAGCAACAAGAACAGCAAACCAGTAGTTCAGAAGAGGAAAAAATAAAAGAACTTAAACTAGGTATTGCACAAATGGATACAATAAATCCTATATTGAGCAACAATAAAAACGTGCAGGATGTTGCAAGAATAATTTACGAACCATTAGTAAATTTAACATCAGACTATAAGGCTGAACCATGTTTAGCAAAGGAGTGGGCTAAACAAAGTGACAACTCTTACCTAATAAAATTAAGAGAAAATGCAAAATGGTCAGATGGACAAACATTTACTTCTGAGGACGTAAGATTTACAATAGACAGATTAAAAGAAATACAATCAGTATATTCATATAATGTTCAGTATGTTGTAGGCGTTGATATTATCGACGATTTTACAATAAAAATAAATTTAGATAGAGAAGTACCATTTTTCGAATATAATTTGACTTTCCCAATATTATCTAAAGAATATTATGAAACAGAGGATTTTGTAAATACAGAAAAAAATAAACAACCAACAACAACTGGAAGATATAAAATATCAGAAGTAGAATCTTCATATATAACACTAGAAAAAAATGGATATTGGTGGAATAAAGATACTGAATTATCAATAGAAAAGATAACAATTAATTTATATTCATCTATAGGAGAATTGTATAATAGCTTTAAAATAGGAAACTTAGATGTAATAGCAACTAATAATGAAGAAATACAAAATTATATAGGAACAATGGGATATAATTCAAAAGAAATAAAAGGAAGAACTCATACATTTTTAGCATTAAATACTCAAAATTATTTTTTAGGAAAACAAGAGGTTAGAAAAGCTATAGCATATTCTATAGATAAAGAAAATATAGTTTCAAGTATATTTAATAACAAATATTATACTAGTAGTTTTCCATTAGACTATGGTAATTGGTTGGGGCAAAATCAAGACTCTAGTTCTGGATATAATTTAGAACAAGCAAAGCAAATTTTAGTAGATAATGGATGGAGCTACAAATATCAATATTGGCAAAAAAATGAAAATGGAAAAACTGAAAAAATAGCTTTAAATTTACTAGTAAAAGCGAGTGATTCAACAAAAGTACAAGTAGCACAAAATATAAAAACACAGTTAGAAAATCAAGGAATTAGAATAAATATTGTTGAAGCATCAGATGAAAACTACAATAATGCTATAAAAACAAAAAATTATGATATAGCCTTATGCAGTGTAACTCTTTCATTAAGCCCTAGTTTAGAGACATTTTTTGGAGATAATAACCTTTCTAATTATACCAATGAAGAAATAACTAATATTATGAGTGAAGTAAAAAATACAACAGATGAAAATACCATAAAAGAAAAATATCAAAGATTATTAGAAATTTATAAGTCTGATATTCCATATATAAGTTTGTACACTAATAAATATACTGTAGCATATAGTTCTAACTTAGTAGGAGAAATGTCACCAACTTGGTTTAACTTATTTCATGGAATAGAGGGATGGTACAAATAAAAATATTAACAAGTATATAAAAAACAAATAATTATATAAAATTAAAAAAAGAACTTGACAAAACAAAAATTTGGTATATAATACTTTTAACAAACAAAAGTTCAAAGAAATTGAGGAGGAATATTATGGGAGAAAATACAGAAAAGAAGAAAGCATTAGAAATGGCAATGAGCCAAATAGAAAAACAATTTGGAAAAGGTTCTGTAATGAAATTAGGAGAATTTAAAGCAATGGAAATAGAAGCAATTCCAACAGGGGCTTTAAGTCTAGATATAGCATTAGGAATTGGTGGAGTACCAAGAGGAAGAATTATAGAAGTATATGGACCAGAATCATCTGGTAAAACAACATTAGCATTACATGTAATAGCAGAAGCACAAAAAATGGGTGGAGAAGCAGCATTTATAGATGCAGAACATGCTTTGGATCCTATATACGCTAAAAAATTAGGAGTAGACATAGATAATTTAATAGTATCACAACCAGACACAGGAGAACAAGCATTAGAAATCACAGAAAGTTTAGTAAGAAGTGGAGCTTTAGATGTTATAGTAGTTGACTCTGTAGCTGCATTAGTTCCAAAAGCTGAAATTGATGGAGATATGGGAGATTCTCATATGGGATTACAAGCAAGATTAATGTCACAAGCATTAAGAAAACTTGCTGGAGCATTAAATAAAACAAAGACAGTTTTAATTTTCATAAACCAATTAAGAGAAAAAATAGGAATTATGTTTGGAAATCCAGAAACAACAACAGGAGGTAGAGCGCTTAAATTTTATGCATCTGTTAGAATGGATATCAGAAAAATAGAAAACATAAAACAAGATGGAGAAATAAAAGGAAGTAGAGCACGTGTTAAAGTAATAAAAAATAAAGTTGCACCACCTTTTAGAGAAGCAGAATTTGACATTATGTATGGAGAAGGTATATCAAAAACTGGAAACATTTTAGATATGGCAGTTAACTTAGATATTATAGAAAAAGCAGGATCATGGTTTAGTTATAATGGAGAAAAAATAGGACAAGGAAGAGAAAACGTAAAGAAATACTTACAAGCAAATCCTGATATTCTAGAAGAAGTAGAAAAAAAGGTAAGAGACAATTTTGCAAAAGCATTTGAACAAAGTCTAGGAGAAGAATTACCTAAAGTAGATGAAGAAGAATAAAACAATATTACAAAAGTAGTAAAGATAAAACTTTACTACTTTTTATAAATCATTATTCTAAAAACTTATAAAAACATTTGATATTTACTAATATATATAGTAAAATAAAAACATAAAAATAAAAAGGAGTATCAATGTATACAATAGAAGAATTTGATAAAGAAAAAACAAAAGTATTAAAATATATAATATACAAAAAAAGAAGTGAATATGAAGTAAGAAACAAATTTTCAAAAACTATTAATGAAGACTTATTAGAAGATATTATAGAATATTTAAAACAAGCAAGCTACATAAATGACAAAGAATATATTGAAAAAACAATAAACAACTTTATAGCACTTAAGAATTTGTGTGTAAAAGAAATAAAATATAAACTATTGTCTAAAGGGTTAAACAAATCAGACATAGAAGATTATATATACGAAAATAAAGAAGAATTAGAATTGTATGAAATTAAATCTGCAAAAAATTTGATATATAAAAGATCAAACACAATGGAACAAGATGAGATAAAAGACTATTTATTAAAAAAAGGATATAAAATTGACAATATAAACATAGCAATAGAAGAAAGTGAAAAATAAAATTGAAATGTGGCAAATGATTTACTATTTTTGACACACTGGAAAGGAAAAAATAATGGCAATCTTAACATTAGAAACAGAGCAATATCCAATTAAAATAGATAATTTTGAGGGACCACTAGATTTACTATGTCATTTAATAGATAAGAACAAAATGAATATATATGACATAAATTTAAGTGAAATAACTGATCAATACATGGAATATTTAAAACAAAATGAAATAATGAATTTAGAAATAGCAAGTGAATTCTTAGTTATGGCTTCTACATTATTATATTTAAAATCAAAAAATCTTTTACCAAAACAGGAAGAAGAGGAAGAAGAAATAACTGAAGAAGAACTAATAAGAAGAATAATAGAATACAAAAAATTTAAAGAAATAAGTAAAATATTTAAAGAGAATTATATAACATTCTCTAATAGATATTTTAAAACACCAGAAAACATACAATTGCCAAAACAAAAACTAGAGGTTCAATATAGTGATAACACAATTCCTAATATATACAAAGAGCTTATAGAAAGAAATAGTGTTAGACTAAATCAAAATGCCAAAAACATTGAAAAAATAGCAATTGTAGAAAATTACACAGTAGCAAGTAAAGTAAAAGAAATGTTTAAAGTTTTAGTAAAACAAAAAAGATTTGTATTTAACAAAATGTTTTCAATAAAAAAACACGACAAACAAGAAGTAGTAACAGCATTTTCTGGATTATTAGAATTATCTAGAAGAAGTAAAGTAGAAACAAAACAAGAAGAATTATTTGGTGATATAACAGTAGAAAAAGCTAAAAGAGCATAGACTTTTTTTAAAATGCTTCTAGAAGAAAACTTTGAATATTCTTCTAATCATTTTATGTTTAAAAAAGAAATAAATGGAAAAACTAATATTAAATCCTCTAAGAAGGAGGCGAAAATATTGGTTTTTCTTTTTATTATTTTAGCGACTAGTATATTATTAATCATTTTTTCTAAATTGAAAATAGAGGTAATAAACTTTAGATTTACATCTCAACAAAAAAGACACATAAACGAAGACTATAAAGTAATAATAAAACTTATGATTTTAAGTAAAATACCAATATTAAAAGTAAATATAACAAAAACAAAATTAGAAAAAATGAAATTAAAAGAAAAAGTGAAAAGTATAGACATAGATATATTAAATAATAAAAACAAATTTGATAAAAAAGTTTTTAAAGCTCTAAGAGAATCTAATATAAATATAAGTAAATTTGATTTAAAAGTAGAAATCGGAACAGAAAATGCAAGTATGACATCAATAATAGTACCTGCAATAAGTACTGTAATAGCTATTTTATTACAGAGAAAGATTAAAAAATTTGAGAATCAAACATTTATAATGAAACCAGTTTTTATAAATAAAAACTTAATAAATATGGTGTTTTCAGGTATATTTGAAATTAAAATGATACATATTATAAATATAATATATATCTTAACTAGAAAAAAAGGAGTGAAGAAATATGAGCGAACATCCAATAGAAGGTCTTATGATTACAGCTATGAATAGTATACAAGACATGATAGACGTAAATACAATAATAGGAGAACCTATAGAGACATCAAACAACATAGTAATTATTCCAATTTCTAAAGTATCATTCGGATTTGCGGCAGGTGGAAGTGAATTTAAAGGGGAAACAATAGATGAATATACAAAAAAGGATAAAGAAGAAGCTATTCAATATCGCTTACCATTTGGAGGAGGATCTGGAGCAGGAGTAACAATAAATCCTGTTGCGTTTTTAGTAATTCAATCAAACAATGTAAAATTAATACCGGTAAATCATACATCGTCATTAGATAAATTATTAGATTATATGCCAGATTTAATTGAAAAAACAAATAGTATGCTTAATCGTTGTATGCAAAATAAAAAAGAAGAAACACAAAAAATACTAAAAGAAATGCAAAATAAGCATAATAAAAACATGAAAAAGGAAGAAAATGATAAAAAGGCAGTGGAAAGAAAAATAGAAAAAGAAATAAAAAAATCAAATCAAGCAGAAGACGAAACATATGAATTCGAATATGATGAAACTGATAATATGGATTTTTAAAAATAAAAATAAGTCAAAAAATATTATATAATTTGACTTATTTTTTTATTAAATTTTAAAATTAAAAAATAATTTATGACATATTATAATTAACTTCTTAGTAAATCAATCCATTTATATATAATTCTTTTTGACATAGTAAATAAATTTATCTGATCAATGTTATTTTTAGCGACTATATTGACACTTGATAAAACCTCACCATTTAGCATGAATTGGGCCTCTCCAATTTTTTGACCAGCTGAAATTGGGGCAGATATATTATCTTCGAGTTGAAGTTTTTGTTCTACGTTTTTGTCATTACCTTTTTCCATTAGTGTACCTGCATTTTGTTCATATACTACATCAACATTAGACTTAACCCCTTTATTAACAGAAACATTTTTTACAACATCACCTTTTTGACCAAATTGTTTAAAAGAAAAAGTATTAAAACCATAATCCAATAACTTTTGAGCTTCACTAAATCTAACTTTAGTTGAAGGAGCTTTCATAATTACTGCAATTAAAGATAAATTATCACGAGTAGCACTTGCTGACAAGTTATATAAAGCTAAACCAGTAGAACCAGTTTTTAATCCTGTAGCCCCTTTATAATTCTTTATTAATTTATTAGTATTTGAAAGTCCTGATTTTCCATTTCTTAAAGAATCGGTCCATATAGTGGTATAATTTGTAATACTTGGATGATTATTTAGTAATTCCCTAGACATTAAAGAAATATCGTAACTTGAAGTAATATGACCGTCTTCATCTAATCCATGACAATTTTTAAATGTAGTATCATTCATGCCTAGCTCTTTAGCCTTATCATTCATCATTTGAACAAATGCTTCTTCAGATCCAGCAAGATATTCGGCCATTGCTACAACACAATCATTAGCAGAAGCAACACATATAGCTTTTAACATCTCATCGACAGTTAAAGTTTCACGAGGATCTAACCAAATCTGGGATCCTCCCATGGAAGCAGCATTTTCAGTGCAAGGGACTGTATCAGTTAGAGAAATTTTACCGCTATCTATAGCTTCCATAATCAATAAAATACTCATTACTTTAGTTACAGACGCGGGTCTTAACTGTTCATGGATATTATGTGCATATAAAATTTGTCCTGTTGTTTGTTCAATCAAAATGGCAGATTCTGACTCTAAATTTAATGAATTATTTTCACTTTCGTTGCTATTTGTAGGACTACTAACTAGATTTGCATTAGAAATATTTTCGTTATTTGAACTATTGTTGCTAGCGTTAGTAGATGTTAAGACGGTTTCGGAAGATGTAGACCAAACATATATAGAATCCGAATCGTTTGCGAAACATGGTGCGTAGTAAAATGCTGTAAGTATAAGTATGAGAAGGATAGAAATTGTAAATTTATATTTTTGCATGAAAACCTCCATTCGAGCAATTTGCTCCAATAAATATTTTATTAAAATCCTCTTAAATAGCAAGAATAAAAGAGGTTTTTATTAGAATATATGAAATTAATAGCTAAAAAATAACTAATTATTCTTACAGATATTTTTTATTTTGTAAAATATCAATAAAATCAAAATATACAAAATCAAATATATTAATATTTTAAATATTAAAAACCATATAAAATTATTAAAAGTTATTTTTATCAAATTAGTAAGAAAATAACTTAAAATACTAGAGATAAATGGCAACAATATAAATTTTTTTAAAGAAAGTTTAAAAGGAATTTTTTTCTTTAGTTGAAAATTACTAATCGTAAAATTTAATATTTCACTTACATAAATGCTAAATATATATCCTGTCATACCTAATATAGGAACTAAAAAATATAAAATGGTAATAGTTGTAACAAGATCAATAATATTACAACACATTACCCAAAAGGATTCATTAATTCCTTTTAAGAGATTATCTATAATTGTATCTATGTACATAAAAATTACTAAAGG
>CAKPRW010000063.1 GCA_934183045.1 uncultured Clostridia bacterium | reverse complement strand
AATCTATGGGATATTAAATTCAAAAAATGTTTCGATAGAAGAATTTGAAATGATACGAAAAAACAAAGTGGATAGAAGAGGAGCATTTAATAAAAAAATATTTTTAGAAAAAGAAATAGAAGCTGAAGAATAGTTTTGGAAAATTGGATTGAGATACAAGAATTATTACGAAAAGAAAGAATATTATCTAATATTATAGTTTTAGATAGTTTTTTATAAAAGGTTTAATAGATCAAACTTATAATTTTTAAATGAATATTGATGTAGATGAGCAAGAAAACATATTAGATGTAAATACAATTTGGAGGAAGTAAAATGAAAATACTAATGGGAACAAAAAATCCAGGAAAAATAGAAGGAGCAAAACAAGCCTTTGAGAAATATTTTGATAATGTAGAAATAGAAGGAATACCAGTAAGTTCAGATGTAGGAGATCAACCAATAAACGAAGAGATACTTCAAGGAGCTAAAAATAGAGTAAATAATTTAAAAGAATATGCTATAAATAATAACATAGAAGCAGATTTTTATGTATCAAGTGAAGCTGGAATTACAAATTTGCTGGGAGAATGGATTGATATAAACGCAGTAGTGATAGAAGACTCAAAAGGATTTCAAAGTGTAGGAACTAGTCAAGGTTTTCCTATTCCAGATAAGTATATAGATGAGATAAAAGAAACTGAACTTGGAAAAGTTATGGATAAAATATTTGATGGAAGAGAACTTGGAAAAGGAAAAGGTGGAATCAGTTTTTTAACTAAAAATGAAGTATCGAGAATAGACTTAACAAGAAATGCATTTATCATGGCCTTAACAAGCCATATTAATGAAGAAATATGGAAATAATGAAATAATGTTTAATTCTATCAGAAAAAATTAGGAGGAATTAATGATGAAAAATACTATTAAACCAATAATATTTAATTTAGATGATGTAAGAAGGAAAGCTGAAAGTGGTGACAAATTTGCATGTTATATTTTAGGCAGAAGTTATGATAGTGAAGAAAATGGGGCGAAACAAAGTTTTGAAAAGGCGATGTACTGGTATGAGAAAGGAAAAGAATTAGGAGATCCTCGTTGTGCTTATGGAGTTGGTGCTTGTTATTATTTTGGGGATGGAGTAGAACAAGATAAACAAAAAGCAAAACAGATACATACAGAAGCCTATGATCCACTATTAGCGATTATAGACAAAGAACAAGGAAATCCAAGAAGACAAGCATTTTCTAAATTTTGTTTAGGAGCTTATTATTATTTTGGATTTGGAAATGTTGAAAAAGATGCAAATAGAGCATTTGAATTAATACATGATTGTGCAATGCAGGGACATCTTCCAGCAATTTATGATTTAGGAGCGAATTTCTATTATAATGGAGTTGGAACAGAGAAAAGTTTGAAATTATCTGAATATTATTTGAAGATGGCAGCAAATGCAGAATTACCAAGAGCAAAAGCTAAGTTTGAACAATACAAAAATATATATGAAAGTGAGATCGAAAGATAATAATTTAGGAGGTGAAATAATATGAAATTAACAAGTAGTGAGGCAAAAATTATATTAGAAAATAATAGAGGAAAAACAGAAAATAACAGTTGGATAGACCATTGCATATGTGTTGGTGATAGTGCAGGAAGAATAGCACAAGCATTAAATGAAAAAGGTTATAATGTAGATAAGGATAAAACAATAACTCTTGGGTATTTACATGATATTGGTAAATACAATGGAGGATTTAAAGGACATGAGATAAGAGGATACAACTATTTAAAAGATAAAGGGTATGATGAAGAATATTACAATGTATGTATAGCACATTCATATTTAAATAATGATATTATCTGTACAGCTGGTGGAGTTCCAAATCCAAATGATGACCCTTTCATAACAGAGTTTATAAAAACGCATAAATATACAATAGAAGAAAAATTAATAAATTTATGCGACTTAATGTGTCCACAAGGTGGAGGGAGAGTATTTACAATTGATAAAAGACTAATAGATATTATGATTAGAAGAGGAGCGTATTCAAACACACAGTACCATATTAAAGAAGCATATAGACTAAAGGAATATTTTGATGACCTATTAGATTATAACTTATATGACTTATTTCCAGAAATAAAAGATAATTTGTAATATTACTTTAAACCAATAATATTTGAATAGGATAAATCTGATGTAATAAATAAAATATAAAAAGGAGCATGAAAAAATGTTAAAGGCATGTAGTATATCTAGAAATATAAATAGACAAGCAGTTCAAATTTTAAGACAAAGAGATATAAGTGTAGATATATGGAATGGTGAAAAATCTCCAAGTAAAGAAGAATTGCAAGAATTATTAATAATATATGACATTTTAATTATAGGAGTAAAAGAAAAAATAACAAAAGATATGATTAGTAATATAAAAAATAGAAAAATCATTGGTACATTATCAATAGGTCTAAATCATATAGAAAAAGAATGTTTTGAGTCAGGTCTTGTTGATATTGTTAATTGCCCAACTGCTAATGTAACATCAGTTGCAGAGCACATTTTTGCTTTAATATTAGATTCAAGTAAAAGAATACAAGAAGCTAATGATTTAGTTATAGATGGAAAAGGGGATAAAAAATTCTTAAGAAGTAAACCTAGTGATATATGTGGAAAGACAATAGGATTGGTAGGTGCAGGGAATATATCTAGTAAAGTAGTTGATATAGCAAATATATTTCAAATGCCAATTTTATGTTATACTGCTCACCCAGAGAATCATGAAGATTTTATAAAAAGGGGAGTAAAATTTGTGAACCTTGATGAACTTTTACAATGTTCAGATATTGTAAATGTAAGTGTACCATTAACCGAACAGACTAAAAATTTAATATCTAGAGAAAAAGTAGGATTATTAAAAGAAAATTCTATATTTATAAATACTTCAAGAGGAGAAGTGACAGATATACAAGCACTAGTTGAATTTGCTGATAGGAATCCAAATTTCTATCTAGGATTAGATATTGACGTAGAGCAAGATGACGAATTATTATCTAAAAAAAGAAGTAATGTTATCACAACACCGCATATTGCAGGTTGTACAGATGAAGCTATACAAAGAATTTATATAGAATGTGCAGAAAACATAGTTAAAGTATTAGAAAAAAGAAAAGAAGAAAAAGATGTAGGCGAAAGATAAGAAAAATTTAAAAGGCTGATGTAATGTAGTATAGTAACCATAAATAAGTATTTTAAGGGAGAAAAATAGTGAATATAGGAATTGATATAGATAATACAATAACAGAAGTTCAAGATCAGTTAAACAAAGCAGCATATGATTATGCAATCAAACTAGGTAAGAACATTGAAAATGCAGATAATCCTCTTGAATATATAAAAAATAATAGAGATACATATAGAAAAAAATTTCAATTTTCTTATGAAGAACTAAAATATTTTTTACAGAATATTCAAGAAGAAATTACTAATAAAGCAAAGCCTAGAGACAATGCGGTAGAAGTGATTAACAGATTAAAAAAAGAAGGACATAAAATAATTATAATAACAGCAAGAGATAGTGAATTTCATGATGATCCATACCTTTTAAGTAAGAATTGGTTGGATAAAAACAATATAAAATATGACCAGATTATAGTAAATGCAAGAGAAAAAGGAATGGTATGTAAAGATGAAAATATAGATTTATTTATAGATGACCAGCTAAATAATTGTCTAGATGTTTTAAAAGAAGGTATTAAAGTAATAAGGATTAGTAATGAAATTTGCGATAATAAAGATATAATAGATTTAGATAGCTGGACAAAAATATATGAATATATAGGAGCATTAAACGAAACAAAATAAAGAAGATAAAAGATGAAATATGTAAGAAGAGTATTCATACAAGAAATTAAAGAATAAAAAAGATTAGATCTTTTAGGTATAAAGAATATTTTGTATTAAGAAAAGGTGGTGGTTGTCATTAAGTTAGTAATAATTAGACATGGTGAAACAAAATTCAACTTTGAGATGAAAAATGGGTTGAAATTTTGTGCTGGTTGTATAAACAATGAATTTGCAGATTTGAATGAGAATGGAATAGAGATGGCGAAAAGGTTATCTGAAAATGAGATTATTAAAAGTATTAACAAAATATATGTGTCAAATTTGAATAGGGCAATAGAGACAGTTGAGCTTTCAAAACCTGGGTTCGATTATACAATTACTCCTCAATTAAGGGAGAGAGGCTTGGGTGTTTTCGAAGGTAAAACTAAAGATGAGATAATGGAAAATAAGGAATACCAAAAATATTATTTGGATTCTAAATATGTAGACTTTAAGAATAGTTTTAATGTGAATGCTCCTGAGGGAGAAAATTATTCTGATGTATTGGCAAGAGTTATGGACTTTTTTGAAAATTTAGAGTATGAAGATAACGATGTTGTAGGAGTATATTCGCATTTTTGTGCTATAAGGTGTATGTTTTGCGGACTTTTAAAAATTGAACCGAAGGAGAAGGTTCTTGATTTAAAAATAAAGAATTGTGAGCCATATGTTTTTGAGGGAGATTCAATAAGAGATTTGAAATTAGTTTCACATAACTTAGAGGATTTGTATATAAAAGAATGATGGACAATAAAACTTAACTAATTGAAATTATAGAATAATAGGTGTGTGTGATGAAAATATTAAATACTAGTAGTAAACAGTGTAAGATTGTTATCAACGATGGAAAAAAATATGTGATTAGATATCCAAGAGAAATTGGAAAAACAGTAGAGTACTATCGCTCAACGCCAGAAGATGAAGTTATAAAAGTATTACAATACTATAATGTAAAATGTCCTAAAGTATTGAAAACGAATAGAGATTACTCTGTACAAGAATATGTAGAAGGGCAATTATTATCAGATAAATTTGAAGATCACAAAGAGGTTGATAAAGATATAATAAATCAAATTATAAATGAAATTTGTTTTTTAACACAAATAAATGGAAAAGAATTATTGAGATATGCTAGTTGGAACAATAATAGTAGTTTTTATAATTTTCAATGTCAAAATACAGAAAAAATATTTTTAAAATATTATAAAAGTTTAAAACCAATATATGATAAATTAAATATTTCTCCAGATATAATATCATACCTATACAATAATACATCTAAAATAAGTAATGATAGAGAATTATCAGTTATACATGGAGATAGACACAAGAAAAATGCTATTTTATCTAATGATGGCAAATTAATTTTTATAGATTGGGAATTAGGATGTATTGGAGATGTGGCATATGATATAGGATTTCACTTACATCAAATGGCTTATACACAAGATGATGAAAAATATTTTTTAGAGCAGCTACAAAATGAATTCAAAGGAGATATTTCCAAATTATTGAATGATATTGAATTATATAGAATATTCCTTTTGACTAGATCAATGTTATATCATGTTTATTGGACAGATTTAGTATATCAAAGTAACAATAAAGTTGAGAAGGAAAAACAATTAGGTCATTTTATGAGAAGATATAATAAGTTATGTACATATGAATGTTTTAAATTACAGCCTAAATCTCAAGTTGAATTAAATTGTATATTTGAAGAATATAGAAAATAAATAGTACTTTGTTGAACACAAAGTAAAAAATATAATAAGAATGTTAAACCAAATCAATAAAAAATTTAGAGAAGTGGTATATTATAAATAATCGAAAATTAAAATAAAGAGCATTTACAATGTGAAAAAATTGTAAGTGTTTTTTATTTATGTATAGTTTTATTACATTAATTTTAAATAAAATTAATGGTATTATAGATTTGCTATATAAATGTAATGGATTTTATAAACCTTGGGAGAGTATATATTACAAAATCTAAAGTAAAGATATTTGTGAAAAAATATAATAAAATGATAATACAAGATAAAATAGATCCTTGTAAATAAAAAGAAAGAGATTTATACTTAGTAAGGTATAAAAAGTAGTGATTATTTTATTAATATTAGTCAAAAATAAATAGATAATATTGGAAATAAAGCAGAATATAAGAAAAATAACAGTAAAAGTAAGAATGAAATGGAGGAAAATATAATTGGAAAAAGATAATATAATAACGGTGATATTAATAATTTTAATAATTAGTGTATGTGTTGGGATGGGAATATTTTGATTGTTTTGGTTAAAAACAATATGACTGTTGATATGGAATTAAATACTATAGATACTAGTGCGAATAAAAGTGAAAATTATGATATGGATATAGAACAGAATCAAAATAATAATAATAATATAAATACAAAAAGTCCAAAAGGAAGTAACGGAGCATACAAATTATCAATAGTTAATACAAAAGAACAAAGTGTAGTTACAGGAATTGACGGAGAAGAATCTTTTGTTGATAGAATTCTAATAAATGATTTTACTTTATCAATACCACCTAAATTAAAAGAAGTAGGATATAATATTGAACTTAGTGATGATGATACCATTATAAATATAACTTCAAAAGATGAAACATATAGTTGCAAAATAGCAAAATTTAGTAATACAGTTCCTTATGAATTTTCCGATAATGAATTAGAAGTGTTAGGAATAAATGAATTAAAATGGCAAAATAATACTTCTTCTGGAAATGACGAAAAAAATATATATAAAAGTGGAAATTCTATAGGTTATGAATTATGTTTTTCAAGCGAAAACAATTCTTTTGAGGGTGCATTTTTACAATATGAAACTTTTAATGGATCTAATGAAGATTTAGATGATTATGAAGTGGATTTTTTGGGATTTTAGAAAAGGAGAAATTAGATGAGTAAAAAAGGTAAAAAAATATATGTTGAAATGTTATATAATCAATTAAAAGTAGCTATAGTTTTTTTGGTAGTTATTATTGCAATCTTTTTAGTATATAAAACAATAAATAAAAAAGAGACAAATATAAAAGAAAAAGGTGTAAAGGTAGAAGCAACAATTATAGATATACATGAAAGAAATAACCCATTACATGATCGCTATAAAGCGAATAGAAATATAGAAGAAATTACTGTACAATATACTTATAAAAATAAAAAATATACAAGCAAGACTTCAACTATACCAAATAGATATATTGATGTTAATGATACAGTAGAAAATGCATATATATTAGAGGATAATCCAGATGAGGTAATTATTTGTACTTCTACAAAAGATACAATATCATTATTAATAGTTCCTTTTTTAGGTTTACTATTTCTAGTAGGAATAATTTGTATTATTTCACTTATAAAACAAATTAAATTATATAAAAATGCATTTGAAAATTTTTCAACTATCAAAGCAGAGTATATTGGAGTGGAAAATAAAGTATATAATAATTTAATTTGTTATATACTTTATTTTTAAATTCTTTTATGGTAAGATATAGCCAAAAATGATATAGTTTATTAAGAAGGCAAAGTAAATTGGAATTTTGAAAGTCCATTTAAAAATTGATTTATAATAAAGGGAAGGTAAAAAATATGGAAGAATTAGTTGATGTATTAGATGAAAAAGGAATGTATACAGGGAAAAAAGAAACTAGAGCCAAATGTAATGAAGAAGGATTATGGCATAAGGCAGTTTGTATATTCATAATAAATTCTAATGAACAAATATTATTACAAAAAAGAAGTGCAAATAAAAAAACTTGGCCCAATATGTGGGATGTAACAGCAGGTGGAAATGTATTAGCAGGAGAGTTTGGATTCCAAGCAATAATAAGAGAATGTAAAGAAGAGTTAGGAATTGAATTAAATAAAAATGAGATAACTTTTATAGGTTCAGTAATATCAACGAATAAGAGAGGTAATATTATTAATAATTATTTTAATGAGTATTACATTGCAAACAAAGAGATAGACACAACTAAATTGCAATTACAAAATGAAGAAGTATCAGAAGTAAAATGGATGGATAAAGATGAAATTATAGAAAGAATTAAAGACAATTATAATGGAATTACTGATAAAGAAGGCTGTTGGGAATATTTAATAAAATATTATGAAATGTCAGAAAAAAACACATAAAATAATTTGTTTGTTATTAGAAGATATATTAGATACAATTATTTGTAATGATAGTTTTTAATGCTAAATTAATTAAAGAAAATATTGAATACGATAAAGAAGAAATATTAGATGCAAAATGGATTGATTATGATGAAATAATAAATAAAATGGATGATGAATTAAGAGGAAGTTATGTAAAAAAAGCAGTATACAATCAAAAAAACAACTTAATTGCACCAATTGAAATTGTAGATATTTTAAATGATTAAAGGAGAGGAGGGAACATGGAAAAGATTATAATTTTGGGAACAGGTAGTGGAATAACAATAAATTGTTATAGTTTAAGTGCATTACTTGAAAATAATGAAGGAAATTATTTGTTAATAGATACTGGAAGTGGAAATCAAATATTAAATCATCTAAGAATAAAAAATATTGATATAAATAGAATACATGATATTTTTATATCTCATAAACCTATAGATCATTTATGGGGAATTATCCCACTTTTAAGATATATTATACAACAATATAGTAAAGAAAATTACAATGGT
>CAKPRW010000062.1 GCA_934183045.1 uncultured Clostridia bacterium | reverse complement strand
GGTCCAGAAATTGCAGTAGCTTCCACAAAAGCATTTACTTCTCAAGTTATATTATTAGCACTTTTAGGAATTTATTTTGCAGAAACTTTAGAAATAAATGAATTTGATATTAATACTCTAAAAAAAGATATTTTAGAATTACCAAAAAAAATAGAAGATACTTTAAAAATCTCAGAAAATGTTAAAAGCTTTGCTGAAAAAGTTTATCAAGAAAAAGATATGTTCTTCTTAGGTAGAGGCATTGATGAAACAACTGCAAAAGAAGGTGCTTTAAAATTAAAAGAAATTTCTTATATACATGCAGAAAGTTACGCAGCTGGAGAATTAAAGCATGGTCCTATTGCTTTAATTGAAAAAGGAATTACTGTTATTGGAATTATGACTGATAAAAATTTAGTAGAAAAAACTATTAGTAACATTCAAGAAGTAATTACAAGAGGTGCAAAGACCTTGATTATTACAAATCAAGACACAGATGATAGTATGTTTGATGAAATTATTCATATTCCTTATACTAATACAATTTTATCTCCTATATTATCAATAATTCCTTTACAACTATTTTCTTATTATATTTCAAAAGAAAAAGGATTAGATGTTGATAAACCTAGAAATTTAGCAAAATCAGTAACAGTTGAATAAAATATTTTATTATAATCAAATATAAAAACTTAGGAATGAGCCCTGTATTATACAAGGTTCATTCTTTTATTTTCCTTTATCCTAAGATCAATTTCACCAATATTAATACAATAGCACCTGGTAATCCTAGAATTCCGTATCCATATACTAGTAAAGAAATTTAATCCTATATGAAATCCAAAACTACTTCCAATTAAGTTTATTACAAATATAATTAATCCACCTAATACAGAATTAAAAACAATTTTTAATATCTTTTTTAAAGGTATTATAAAGATTCTACCAAAAATAAATAAAAAACATATACATGCTAAATATGTAATTATATTTATATCCATTTCATCAACTCCAAAAAAATGATAATAAATATTATTTTAACTAATAACTATAATTAAAATAATTAAGTATTACCATTTGTATGTTGAAATAAGGACAAATATTACTTATACAGCTTCTTCTTCATTCCAAAATTTAAATTTCATATCATTTATCATATCTACTTGTATATTTTTTTCTTTAGCTAATTTTATTAAATAATCTAATTTTGCTTGATTTGCTTTTATTTGATAAGTATAATAATCCACTAAATCTTCTTGAGCATACTCAAAGTTTCTATTAGCTATTTTTAATTCTTCTCTTGTTTTTATAATGCTCTTAATCAATTCATTTTCCTTTTCTATTTCTGTTTTTTCAATTATTGCATTTTCTTTTATATACTCTTCTTGCATAATTTTCCCTCTTCTTCTTTTTATTTACAATTATTATATTCAATTTTATATATTTTATTCAGTTTACAAATAAACAGTCAGATTTATTTTATTATTATAAATATAGTTACATTTACTACTCATACTACAATAAAATTAAATTTAATTAATTTCGCTAAAATACTTGTTTTTTTAGCCATTTTGTAGGATAATATATATGGAATATTTATGAATTGAAAGGACTATTTAAATGAAATATATAGATAAATTTCTGAAAAAATTAAATACCGATAGAAATACTTTCGCAACTTACGTTTTAACACTTATAACTGTATATCTAGCAGTAGACAGAATCGTAGAAATATTATTAATGATCTTTACTGGAGTATCTTATTCTTATTGGGGACCAATTCAATATACACTTGCTTTAGCATGTCCTATATTCGCATTCTTATTTTCTGGTCCTTCAAAGTTTGCAACTTCAAAGAAACAAAAAGTTACTCTATTTTATTTATATGTAATAGGATTATATATCATAACAATATCAATGTTTACTCAATGGCTTAATGCAGGAGCTTGGTTGTTATTATTATCAGTACCAAATTATACAACACTTATAACTGAATTTTCAGATTTAGTCACTCCAGCATTTGTAAGTATCTCACTATATTTACCACTAACTACAGTATTCCCATTATTTAAATGGTTATATTTTGACGTTAATGATAGTAAAGATAAAACTCGTTCTATCTGGGATTATAGTGGAATCGATTTATCAACTAAAAAAGATGGATTAGGCCCATATACTTGTGAAGTTTATTTCGGTAATGATAATGAAAGTGGAAAAAGCATTACAATTCCTGAAACTTCAAGATACCAATCAACATTTGTATGTGGTGGATCTGGTTCTGGAAAAACTTCATTAGTATTTGAACCAATTATTGCAAGAGATTTAGAAAAGAAATTTTTCTTTAGAGAAGCTTCTAAAGAATTAGGATTTACAGCATTAAAAACAAGAATTGCTTATATAAATGCTCCATATGATAATGACTACATGAATAATAACTTTTCATTAAATATGTTATCACCAATTACTGGTAAAGAAGATATATTTAAAACATATTTTAAAAAATTCATTTTAGGCAATTTAGGAAATGATATTGTATATAAAAATCTTGGTTTAACACTAATGTCTCCTGACATAGAGGTTATAAATCATATGATGGATGTATGTGAAAACTTTAATATAACATATAATATAATTGATCCTTCAAACACAACCTCAATAGGATTAAATCCTTTTGTGTATGATGATCCTTCAAAAATAGCAATTACTATATCATCAGCATTAAAAGCAATGTATCGTATAACACATGATGATATTGGCGAAGCATATAGAGACGATATGACAATGCAAGCTATTGAAAACTTAGCTATGATCTTAAAAGAAATGTATCCTAGAATGCATGAAGGAACACTTCCTAATATGGATGATATGTTAAAAATGTTTACTAATTTCGATTTAATCGAAAAAATGTGTGAAATAATGGCACATGATGAAAATCTAAGAGAAAAATACAGTATACAACTTACATACTTTAAGAAAAACTTTTATCATGATGCTCCTGGAAAAAGTAGCATAGAAAGATATTTATTTGCAACAATCACTCAATTAGACAACCTACTTAGAATTCCTGGAGTAAAAAATATTTTGTGTAACAGACATAATAATTTAGACCTTGATAAAGCTCTTAATGAAGGAGAAATTACTTTCATTTGTACAAGAAGAGGAGATTTAGGTGCTTCTAGCCACAGAGCCTTTGGTTTATTCTTCTTAATCACAATGCAAAATGCTGTATTTAGAAGACCTGGAAATGAAACTTCTAGAATTCCGCATTTCTTATATATTGATGAATTTCCAGACTTTGTTTGTAAAGAAACAGAAGCAATTTTTACTATGTATAGAAAATATAAAATTGGAACTATGATATCTTCTCAAACACTTTCACAACTAGAAACTCCTGAACTAAAAGAAAATTACAGAAATACAATTTTATCTAACTGTGCAAATAAAATCTTTACTGGTGGAGGTTCTATCGAAGAATTAGAGTGGTGGTCAGATGAATTTGGTACAAGAAGAGAATGGGTATATTCTAACAGTATGGACATGGAAAAAATGGAATATGACAAGAAATATGGTAATGTAAAATGGGAATTTGTTAAATACTTTAAACCTGGCAAATTACAAACATTTACTAGTAGAGATTGTGCATATAAGATTCGTGGCAGTAACGGAAAACCTATGATTGGTCCAGCTAAATTAAATTACTTAGAATCTAAATATAAAGAACCACATAAATTAAAACACTTTGATTTTGGTAAATACTCAGATGGAGTTACTACTGCAACAGAAGATGATAATGATCCAGCTGGTTTAGGAAAGAAGAAATTTGATTTTAAAAATGTTAGTTTTAGAGATGAAAATGACGAATATAACCCTGTCCAAACAGATATAACAGATTCAAAATATTTATTTGATAATGAAGATGCAATTGTAGTAGATATCAAAAAGAAACCTTTTAATAAAAAATAATTTTAACCAAAAATAAAAAGTTCATATAAATGAACTTTTTATTTTTTATATATTTTATACAGTAATTCCTAACAATCCAATTACAATTCCTGCAATAACACCAATTAAATATAATACACATAAAATTTTAATATTTTCTTTTATACCTTTATTAGTTTTAAATAGTACAGCTAGTCCTACCCCTGCTCCAACTAATAATCCAGAGATCAAAGTAGAAAAAGATATAACATTTTCTAAATACATTTGAGTTATAATTACAGATGATGCACAATTTGGTATTAATCCTATCAAACCAGATATTACTGGACCCATTATAGGTTTATTTTGTAAAAATCCTGCAATTGTATCTTCCCCTATACAATATATAAGAATATTTATTATTAAAGAAATCAAAATTATAAATAATACGATATTTATAGTATGCTTAAATGCTGATTTAACAATTCCATGTTCACAATGACAATGTTCCTTTTCGCATAAATCTATTATTTTTTCTTCTTCAACTTTATTTTTGTTTATAAATCTTAAAACAAAATCAACTATAAATCCAGCAATAAGTCCAACTAAAAATTTTATTAATAAAATTTTTAATATAACTGCAACAGGAACTGATTCTGATATAAAAATTGGCAACATTTCATCTGATGTAGATAAATAAACCGCAATTAATGTACCTAATGTAATTACTCTTGCTGAATATAAATTAGTTGCTGAAACTGAAAAACCACATTGTGGAAATATTCCTAAAAAACTTCCTACTAATGGTCCAAACTTTCCTGATTTTCTTATAGTATTTTTTGAATGCTTATTTGTTTTATGTTCTATATATTCCATTATTAAATATGTAATAAATAAAAATGGTAATAATTTTATTGAATCAATTAATGTTTCTTCTATTATTTCTAACATTTCTTTTTTCCTTTCATTTTTAACTATACTATAATAACATATTTTATTAATTTTTTCAATGCATATTTTTTATATCTAGTCATATATTATATAGATAACTGTTGTTTCCGTATATTACAATTGTAAGAAAGGAGATATTATGAGACTTAAAAAGACCATACGTATTGTATGTGCACAAGAACATGAATCACAGATATCAAAAACCATTAATAATTATGGTTTTTATATCCGGAGGCGTTATTACAGAGGACTTGTCATTTTAGTTGTAGATGTTCCAAAGTATGGAGCTTCTATAAAAATCAAAAAACTACTTGATCTACAAGATAATTTTTTGAAACTTAAGTAATTCTTAATTTACATTTTATCAAGAATTTCATATTATAAAATCCGAATATATTTCTATATTCGGATTTTGACTTAATCAATAATAATTTTAATTTTTTACAAAGTGATTATTTTATAACAAAATATAAAATATATCTATAATATGTTTATTTTATCTTCTTCTAAAATTCCCACACAAACATCCTGTTCTTCCATTTGTGTCTGAATTAGGAATAACATTAATTCTTGCACTAAAATCATTGTTTGAATTAGAATTATTATTACAATTACATCTGCAATTACAGTTATTACTATTTGTATTATTATTTACAGAATTTAATGTAATTACTCCATTATTATCATTCGAAAAATCTCCATCAATTGTCAAAATTCTATTGTTATTTGTTGAAGCTACCGAATTGTTACTACATTGATTACAATTGCTATTTCTTCCTTCTAATCTTCTTAATATTCTACATATTAAACATACTATTGCTGCTGTGATAAAACTAATTATAGTATATACAATAGTTGCAATTAAGAAATTTAAGTTATTTACTACAAATGTTACAATTAGAAATATTGCAAATACAATTGCAGCAACTAATGGAGGACATTTAAGTATTTTTTGTAAAGCGATTGAAATTATTATTGTTGCAATAGGCAAAGCAAAAAATATAAGTAAATTATTCATATCCATTCTCCTTTTCATTTTTACTATATTTTATGCTTTACATATTTTATTGTTACTATATAATTAATAATCAACCTTTACTAAAAATAGCCCTTGAGGTGGTAATGTTTTACCAGCATTTTCTCTTTTTTTGGATTCTATTATTTTTTCTATATCATTTGGTTCTATTTTTTCTAATCCAACATCTACTAAAGTTCCTGCTATTATTCGAATCATGTTATACAAAAATCCATTTCCTGTTAATTCGATCCATATTTTATCTTCTGGCATTTGTATAACTTCAGCTTTATATATAGTTCTTACACTACTTTTGCTACTAGTACCACTTGCTCTAAATGCTTTAAAATCATGTTCTCCTTCAAAGAACTTTACAGCTTGTTGCATTTTTTCAATATTCAATTTCATTGGTATATGTGTTTCTAAATTTCTATATATTGCTGTTCCATATTTTGAATTATTTATAACATATCTATATGTTTTCTTTTTGCAAGTTAGTCTACTATGAAATCTTTCGTCAACTTCTTCTGCTGATTTTATTAATATTGATTTTTTTAAGTTTGTATTTATAGCAATCGGAAATTTATCAATAGGTATATTAGAATTTGTTTTAAAATTTGCTACTTGTCCGTAATGCATGCACTCCCCTATCTGTTCTGCCTGAAGCCATCAATTCGATTTTTTCACCTGTTATTTGTTCTATTGCTTTTTCTATTGTTCCTTGAATGTTAAGTTTGTCCGGTTGTTTTTGCCATCCATTAAAATCTTTTCCATCATATTCTATTGTTAGTTTAATGTTTCTCATATCTTATTCTCCATTCATTTTTAGCCTCTTATATTTATTAAAAGTCGCAACTCTGCGACTTTTAATTATTTTTCTCATTATTTTCTATTTTTTCTTCTTGCATAATCTCTTTTCTTTTTTCTTTTATTCTTTTTAAAGTATCTTTTCTTTCCTTTTTTTCTACTGCAAATCTTTTAGTTACAATATTACTTATTAATATTTTCTTTAATACATCTTCTCTTAAATCTGCAATTAATGTTCCATCTTTTGCAATAGATATTTTTCCTGTTTCTTCAGATACTATAACAACTATACTATCTGATTCTTTAGATATACCTATTCCAGCTCTATGTCTAGTTCCTAATTCTTTTGCTATATCTTTATCATCAGCTAATGGTAACACACATGCAGCTGCTGCAATTTTGTTTCCAGATATAATAACAGCCCCATCATGTAAAGGTGTTTTTGGTTCAAAGATATTAACTAACAATTGTGGTGAAACATCAGCATTCATTGGTATTCCAGTTGCAATTATATCTTGTATTTTTATATCTCTTTCAATTACAATCAACGCACCCGTTTTTGTTTTAGATAATTCTGTAGCAGCAATTACAATTTTATAAATATCTTCTTTTGTTTTAGTTGATAAATCTTTATCAATTCCAAAAAACTTAGTTAATTTATTTGTCCCTAATTGTTCCAAACCTCTTCTTAATTCTGGTTGGAATATTACAATTATTGCAATTACCCCTAAATTCATTATTCCTGTTAAAATCCAATTTAAAATTCTTAAATTAAATAGTCCACTAACCCATGTAGCAAGAACTAATAAAACTATTCCTTTTATTAATTGCCATGCTCTCGAACCTTTTACTACTCTAACAAAACAATATAATAAAAATATAACAATTGTTAGGTCTATTATTAAAGTAACTAGTTCAAATGGGTTAGATTGTAAATTTTTAATATATCCTAATATATTTTCTGTAAAAAAATTTTCCCAATTCATACCTAAATTAATTACCATATTTTTTTCTCCTTTTATGCCATTAATGCATATATTAGTGATCCGCCTGTTGCTAATACCATCATTAATGCTAAAAATCCAGCCATTATTTTTACAAATATTTGTCCTTTTTCGTAGTGTTTATTGTTCTTTTTTTCTTTTACTACATTATCTTTATTTCTCATTACATTTCATCCTTTCAGTATATTATTTTCATATTCGATTATATCACAAACTAATTCAAATTTCTACAAAAATTTTATATTACTTAATTTTGCTTGTATTGGTTGATTTTACTGAATTTATCCTTTCAAATATTTTTATATACAAAATTAAATAAAAAATTGAAATCATAAAACCAGCTAAAACATCACTTGTATAGTGAACCCCTAAATAAATTCTACTAATACCAATACTACAAATTAAAATTGATAATACTACTATTAATCCCCATTTAATGTACTTATTTTTTATATTTTTATATATTAAATATACCAAATAACCATAAAATGCCATGCTAATCATAGAATGACCTGATGGGAAACTATATCCAGTTTCATCTATTATTCTATATTCTGTTGGTCTTGGTCTTTGTAAAATATGTTTTAACAGCAAGTTAAATCCTGTTATTATGACTAAATTACACAAAATTGATATTCCGATTTTTCTATTTTTTATTGCAATAATTAATATTACTGTTAATGTTATTAAAAATGTTGCACTTCCAAAATTAGAAATAACCTTTACTATAGGTGTTATTGCATCAGATATTAACAAATATGATACCAATTTGTACCCTATAATATCACCTTGCATAATTTCTTTATTAAATACATCTTCTGCTAATAATAAAAAACCTATTAAACAAATAAACCCTATTATCCATACCCATTCTTTTATTATAAATTCTTTTATTTTTTTCATTTTTCTATCCTATTCTATTACTTCTATAATAG
>CAKPRW010000061.1 GCA_934183045.1 uncultured Clostridia bacterium | reverse complement strand
TTAAATACAAAGGAATTAAATGAATTACTTAGCAAATATTTAAGAAAATTCACTATAGAAATAAGAAAAAACAAAAATAATATTAATGAAAGAAAAGAAAAAGCTTTACAAGACATTTATAACATATTATGCAATTGTCAAGGTATACCACCTAACAAATTTGATTTTGAGATTAAGGATAAAAACAATATATACAAACTTGTAAAAGACATAACTCCTTTAGAATTTTTTAATAAACATATAAAAATTAATCTTGAACAGTATCATGATATAATAAATTATCCTTCACCAAATAAACCATTTAATAAAACATATACAGTAAAACACTTATATAATGTACTAGGTTATAAGGATAACTTGTTTTTAAATTTAGAGTATACTAGATTAGAAGAAATGATTATCCAACAATTAAAAAATGGTGACATAGTATATTTTAGTTGTGATAATGGAAAATACATGAATAAAGAAAAATCTATTTGGAATGACAAACAATATGATTATGAAAATATATTTCAAATAGATTTATCTATGGAAAAAGGCGAAATGTTAGATTCAAGAGAATGTTATTTTGGACATACTATGGTGATAACTGGAATTGAGTTAGAAAATAAAAAAATAAAAAGATTTAAAATAAAAAACAGTTGGGGAAAAACTGAAACAAATTCCGGATATTGGATAGCAACTCCTACATGGATGGAAAAATATATGTATCAAATAATTATAAAAGAAGATTATATGAAAAAAGATGAAATCGAATTATTAAAGACAAAACCAATTGAATTAAATATATGGGATTCACTAGCTGAACTAACATAAAAAAACAATAATTTTTGTAATGTTTTAATAAATATAGACGTATAGGAGTTTAAATTATGAAAAATAAAATTATATTTGGTATTATTGTAATATTTATAATAATTAGTATTACTGTTTTTATTTCAATTGTATTCTCTAATAAAGATGGAGATATTAAAAAAGCAGAAATAGTTATAGAAGACTCTGAAATATATAGTAAAAATGATATAGAATCAGCAATAAGTATTGTTTTAAATGAATTTAAAAATTTCCCAGCAACCTTAAACAAAATTTGGTATGACGATCAACAATCACGAATAGAAAATGATAAATTGATATATAAATCCGATACAAATGAAGCAATTGTTTTATCTTCTAATTTTAAAACATATCCAGGCAAACAAGCATTATATGACGGTTTTGATTCTAATACTGAATATTCAAACTGGAATTGGATTTTAGTTAGAACTAATCATGACGAATGGAAATTAAAAACATGGGGATATTAGTAACTTAGAATTAATCTAAATACTTAAATATAAGACATTAAGTAACAAAACTTAATGTCTTTATTTTTATATTTATCTTTTTAATATTCTATTTAATTCATCTTCTGCTTTTTTTACAAAGTAATTATTTTTTTCTATTGGTATTTCAATTTCACTTATTAATTCTTTTAATTTATCTATTGTATCAAAATTATCATTTATTTCGATTTCAATTAGAGTATTACGATTTTCTATGAACTTTAATGCTAATTCGGTTTTATCTTTATAATAAATAATATCATTTTCTTTAATATTCATAATTTCATAATAGCCCAGTTCTTTAAATAAAGCCATTCCTACTTTAAAATCTAATATGTCACATTCGATTTTTCTTTGGCTTATAATTTCTCCTTTTTCATTAATATTTTTCTTTTTAAAAAGTATTGTTTGAATAGTACTACTATCATATACAACACATCGTATGATTACGGCTTTAGCTAATATTTCTCTTGTTGTTAATTCTTCAATATTTAAATTTTTTGGAATAAAATAATAATCATCAAGTGTGAATTTTTTCCCTTCATTAAATCCTTTATTAGTTAAAAGTTGTATTAATTCATTATTTGAACAAGTAACTTTAATTGTAATTTCATTTTCTTCTTTTACTGGCATTTTGACTCTCCTTATTTTCCAACCTCTTTATCTATTATACTACAAAGTTTACGAAATGTAATATAAATATATTTAAAAAAGGACTAAATATAATCGAGGTGAGATACCTTAACCAATTGCTATTTTTCTTTATTTATCAAGTATTTTAAAGGCTTGTATTATTACTTTGAAACACTTCCTTGAAACTTTAATGAAATGAATTCTAACAAATTCTACTAAAGTCTCAAGGTTTCTCTTTTGTATTTTCTTCTTCATAGATTTCAATATCTAAATATAATGAAATTCTTTTTAGACTACTATTTAGAATTTTTTACATACATTGTTCTATCTTCTTTACAAAACAATAAGTGTTCTTTATTATCAATTTTATGTTCTAAAGCACCTTGAATAATTTGATAAATTATATTATTCATATTTAAAGTTCTTTGACCTGTATTTGTTTTTGTAGTATTTCCTATAGTTGCTTTACAATTATTATCTTTTGTTTGAGTTCTTCTAATATAGATTTTTCTATTTTCTAAATCTATATCTTTGTCATAATCTAAAACTAAATCCTCACCTATTCTCATTCCTGTACTTAATAATAGTAACAAAATATATTTATGGCAACATTCTTTATAATTTGCATTATTTAAATAATAAACTAATATCTTCTGCTCATCAACTGTTAATGATACTCTATTATGACTTTTATATTCACTTTTTGGCTTTTCTATTGTAGCCTTCCATAAAATTATCTGTTATGATATTTTCATACTTTGCCTATCCAAATACCATACATATTAGTTCATAAGTTTGTTTTATTGTACTTTTGGAATAATTCTTCAAACTCTCCAAATATTTTACTACTCCATCTCTTGTAACTTTTGAAATAGGCTTATTAGCAAATTTTTCTTTAGCCAGGCTTTTTTATTGTATCTGATTTTCTTTTATATATCGCTTTTATTATCTTACTAATTTATAATCTTCTTCAATTTTGCCTTTTACAAGATCAATTATTGTTTTATTACTTTTCGTAATTATTCTAAATTCTTGATTTTTTTCCATTTCAATTTGAAATGCTAATGCTTCTTTCTCATTCTTTCCTACAAATGTTTTAGTCGTTCTTTTCCCTGTAATTGTATCTCTTCCTGTTGTTACTATTGCCTTTGGTGTTATAGAAAAATAGAAAGAATCACATTCAACATTGTTATCAATAACTTTTCCATTTTCGAATTTTGGTATTTGTCTGTATTTACATTTATTGTTCATTTTACAAAAATTACAAATTTCTTTGCTAGATAAACCTTTATCTTTAGAATTTTTAACTGTTTTTGTTAAATATGTTTCTACTGTAATGCCTTTTACTTTATTCATTTTTTGCTTTCCTTTCTTGTTAAATTTAAGGAAGAAGTTGAAGATATAGAAATTTTAGACTACGTGCTAAACTATGGTTTATTTGGATTTATAACTGATTTCCCAGTTAATAGATATTATGTATTAGATGATAATGTTGCTTTAAGAGATTATAATTTAATAAATTATGAAGATCATATAACAAATACAAATTTAGAAAAATATCTAAATTTCTTTATGCCAAAACTAAATGATAATCAAATTAAAGAACTTATTGAAAAATGTAGAAAAGATATATTTCCTAGAATTATGGAAAAATATCTTACACCAGAACTAAATAAATTTTTGATTTTTTCTAAAAACTATGGAGAACCTGTTGATATGATTTTACAATATGCAAAAATTCTAAAGGAAAATATTGACAAATTAAAATAAATAACATATAATTGTTAACATAAAAGTTGTTGAATTAATATCGGATAGCTAATATCTGATAACGGCTTTTATGTTTTTAGTAACTGTAGGAATATACGAGAAAGGAGGTTTCCCAATGAAAACTACAAAAAAAACTGGCATCGCGAAAACTAACTTTTGGACGAATAGAAGCAGTTATGCTTCTAAACGTTCAGCTCAGAGCTTTCTGAATCCGCAGCTGAAAACAAAAGTCACAGCAAATAGTGAATGTGAAAGTGGTTGCAATAACTCTTGTGGCACAGCTTGTGCTTCTGGATGCACCGATTTCTAATTTACATTTGTAAAACACAAAGGAGGAATATTAATTTATTAGTATTCCTCCACCTTTATTTTATAGGAGGTTTAAACTTATGACAAAAAATTATTTTGCTATGCAATGGCATATCACCGATCGATGTGATCAACGGTGTAAACATTGCTACATTTTTGCAGGTGAGGACAAATCATATTCACCCGAATTTGATTTGTCAACTTTAAAAGAAATCTTTTTTGATTTTTTGGCTACGTGCAAAAAAATGGACAAAAGACCGAGTATTTCTGTAACTGGTGGAGATCCTTTGTTGCATAAAGATGTATGGAATTTACTAGCTCTTTTTAAAGAGTATAATGTTCCTTTTGCAATTTTAGGCAATCCTTTTCACTTAAATGAGAATGTAGCTAAACAGCTGAAGGAATTAGGTTGTACTACTTATCAGATGTCTTTAGATGGTCTTAAAGAAACACATGATTTTATTAGAAAACCTGGTTCATTTGATGCAACTTTAAATAAAATTCATATTTTAAATGAAGTTGGAATTAAGTCAGCTATTGCTACAACTGTTTCAAAAACTAATATTGATGAAATACCTCAGCTTGTAAAAGTTGCAGTAGATTATCAAGCAAAATCCTTTGGATTTTCAAGATACTGCCCAAATGAAAAAGATAGAGATAACCTTGTATCTCCTTCTGAATACAAAGCATTCTTAGAAAAGATGTGGGAACAGTTTGTTATCCTTCAAGATAAAGGAACAGCCTTTATCTTAAAAGACCATTTATGGAAACTGTTTCTGTATGAAAAAGGATTGTTCAAAATTGAAGATGACTCTGAACTTATTATGGATGGATGCCATTGTGGCATTTCTCATATTACAGTTTTAGCAAACGGAACTGTTTATGCATGTAGAAGGTGTGAAAGCCCTATAGGTAAAGTTCCAGAAGAATCTTTATATGATATCTTCTTTGGAGATAAAATGGAATCATATCGCAATTTTGAGGACTTTGAAGCTTGTTCTAAGTGCGAATTGTTACGATTTTGCAGAGGTTGTCCTTCGGTAGCTAAATGTGCAACTGGAAATTTTTATGCAAAAGATCCTCAGTGTTGGAAATAAAACAAAATAATTTTGAATAAAAGTCGATAGTACAAAACTGTACTATCGACTTTTTCTATCTTATATAATTCCTATTCTTTTAAAATAATAATATGCATCCATTCCACCTTTAAAATACAATTCTTCTTCAGTCATAATTTGCATTTTTTCTTGTAGTTCCATTGCGTTATAAAGTAAATCACATTCAATAGGTGTCTACTTTATCTCCAAATAAAATATTTTGTAACTTTTCATTACTATTTAAAATCTTTGTATATTCTTTTTGCAAATTCTTAAACTCACTATTATTTTTTTGTAAGTATATTCTTACTCCATCTAAATGTTCCATAAATTCATCTTTACAATCTTCGTAAAAAGTAGTAAATCTTTTTATATTTTACATATTATCAAATCCTTTCTAATTTTTATTCAATTTCATATTCATCTTTTTGAAATTCGTTTATATCAAGTTGTTTTTCAAAATTTAGTATATGTTTTTCTTTCAAAATCTCATATAAGTTCATCCTCAGAGGGATATGAAAATTTACGGCAAAGCCATTTGATAAATTTTTTAAAAATAGTTTTAAATTTATCTATTGTCTTATTTAATTACTTATTTTCTTGCTTTAATTTGTTAATTTGTTTTTTATATTGATATTCCATATTATAAGCTTTACTTTCGAATTTCAATTCTAGTTCTTTTTCTTTATTTTCTAGCTGTTCTTTCAATAAAGTATTTGAGAGCTTTAAATTTACGTTTTTCTCTGTCATATTTATATAATCTTCTTTGAAATTTTCTGCAAAATCTACTGTATTTACTTGTTTTGATGATTCTTTATTTAATGCTAAATTTTCTTTGTGAAGTTTTAAAATTAATTTATCTTTCGGCTTTATGATTTTTTCAAATATCTTTTCATTTCTATTAAGCATCACTTTTTTTATATTGCTTACCTGTGGAGTTTCTGGCAATTTTAAAGTTATATTTTCCAATACCTTTTTAGTATTTTCAAAATTAGTTATTTGTTTGTAATTTTGTATAGTTTCGTTTTTTCTTTTGGCTTCTCCAGCAGGCAATCCTCTTTGCAAGTCAAATCCTTTGCTTGTTATATATTCGTAAAAAGCATTTTTCAAATTTCTATAACCGTCTCTACCTTTCCAAAAGTCTCTACAACATACTTTATCAATTTCATGTCCATTTTTATCCTTTTTTATAGAATTTTTCTGAACTCAAATAAATTATGCTATTTCTCATTTTTATTGAAAAATAGCATAATTCATAATTTTTGAATTTCTCCAAATTATCTTAAATTCCCTTGAAAAAGGGCAAAATATGGTCGAGGTGACAGGGATCGAACCTGCGACCTCATGGTCCCAAACCACGCGCGCTACCAACTGCGCTACACCTCGAAATTATTATTAACGCTTATATATAATATCACATATATACGAATTTTGCAACACATTTTTGATATTTTTTATAATTTTATCAAAATTGCTTGAAAAACATTACAAATAACGTTATAATGGAAAGGTACTTATAACTATTATTTAAATAAAAATATGTAGCTGTAGCTCAACTGGATAGAGTACCTGGCTACGAACCAGGCGGTTGCAGGTTCAAGTCCTGTCAGCTACACCAATCAAGAATTGAAAAATTCTTGATTTTTTTATTTGTAATAAATATATTGTACTCAAATAATTATTAGACAAGTATATATTTTTACACAAATTTTTAAAATAAAATGCCATAATAAAATGAATAGGTTACTTTCATTTTATTATGACACTTTATTTTTATACTTCTTTTATAATTTCAGGATTGTCTGAAATTATTTTTTCTACAACATCTTGTTTTAAATTAAATCTTTCTACATAACCATATAATGACTTAGCCTTCTCTTTCAAAGCCCTACAATCTTCATTAACATAGATTTTTGCTTTTCCTTTTCCATTTTTAGCCTCTTGAATTAAATTTGCTACTGGAGAATTACCGTCAAAAGCAACAACTATAGATTTTCTTCTTTCAAAGATCTCATAGTTAAAGCTTTTATAAATTCCCAATTCTTCACTTTCAGTAGAAATCCTTATTCCTTTAATCTGCTTTTCATCTAATCTTTCTCTAACTTCTTCAGATATCATTTTAGGTATAATAGCATCTATTTCCATCTTTTTATTATACTTTTTACACAGCTCAACAATTACTTTTTCATAACCTTCCATTTGATGCCCTATAACAAAATATGCTTTTTTAGGGTCGATTTTCATTATTAAATCTTCTAGTATTTGTTCCCCCTCTATTGTAGTCTTTGTAATTTTACCTTTTGAATTAAAACTTCCACCAGCAATTATAATTGGCATTTTATCTTCTGGTAATTTCTTAACTTTATCTTTCAATACTCTTTCAGCATCTAATTTTAAATTAATTCTTAAGTTATCAGATATCTCTGATGATTTCTTGACATTTTCGTCTTCTAATTGTAAAATAGCCTCTCTAATTGTTCTTCCATTCAAAAATTTTTCGAATTTAATTTGTTTTTGTTCAAAATATTTCTTCGCATTTCTTATTACGTCATTTTCTACTTCAACAATTTTTTCTAAATCTTGTTCTTTTAAACCTAATAAATTGCTTAAAGCTAACTGTTCTTCTATTGTATCTACTCCATAAAATCCACATCCATCTGTTCCTTGTACACACTTTACGCCTGCATCTAAATATTTTTTTAGAGGATATCTAGATAAAGAATTTAAATTGTTTAATCTTACATTTGATGTTATTTGAAATTCTAATATAGCATTTGATGACTTAATTTCCTCTAATAATTTTTTACCTTTTTCAGTATCTAAATTTGGAGTATATAATCCATGTCCTATTCTTATTTTTGGAATTTTATATCCTTCTGGTACCGCTTCTTTTACACATTGAATTGATTTTAAAACATTATCTCTTAGGCTATCATTTTCTCCCGCATGTATTCTAATAGTAAATCCATTATCTTCATATGCTTCATATTCAACAAGCTCTTTTATTACAGGACTTAATTCACTAATATCATTAATCTCTTCTCCTATAAAATCACTACCAACAATATATGGACTTCTTGCTATAGCTTTTAATGCATTTAGATTATCTCTTAAGTATGACTCACTTGTTTTTTGATCTTTTATTATTGTAAGCGGTATTCTTCTAATCGCCGCTAGAAATCTTAGTGAAACTCCTGTTTCTTTTTCTATTACCGGTAAAATCTCATGAACTTCTTCTAGAAACTCTATTGCTGGTAATCCCATTTTTACTAAATCTGTATTTGCAATTTCTGCATAATATATTCCTTGTTTTTGGTACTCTCTTGCTATCCATAACAATTTATCTTGTCTTAAATTATTATTTTCATATTTACTTCCCTTTTTGTGATCTTCTATCATTTTGATAACATATTCTATAATATCTGGTTCAGGAATTTTGTTTATGTTATTATTAGTAAGACGTATTTTATAATCACTTTGCATTCCTTTTGCAAATACATATCTATACAAATATACTTTTTCAAGATTTGTAAAAACAGCCTGACCATCTTTCAATATTGCAAGAC
>CAKPRW010000060.1 GCA_934183045.1 uncultured Clostridia bacterium | reverse complement strand
CGTCTAATGTTAGTCCGTTTATAGGTTCTTTAGTTGATCCTAAACCTATCATGAATGCTATTAAAGTTAAAAGTCCTATCATAATTCCTTGGTAGACAACTCTCCAAGTCATTCCCTTTGTAAATATTCCTTTTCCTGGTTTCACTGGTTTTCTTTTCATAATGTCACTATTTGCTGGATCAAATGCTAGTGCTAACGCTGGAAGTGAGTCTGTTACTAAATTTATCCATAAAATGTGTATTGGTAGTAATATTTCTAAATGTGATATATCAGTTATTCCGAACCATTTAGCAAATAATGGTATGAATAGTGTTGCTAGAAATAATACTACAATTTCTCCAACATTACTTGATAATAAAAATTGTATTACTTTTAATATGTTGTCATAAATTCTTCTTCCCTCTTCAACTGCTGATACTATTGTTGCAAAATTATCATCTGTTAATATAACATCAGCTGCTTCTTTTGCTACATCTGTTCCAACAATTCCCATAGCACAACCAATATTAGCAGTTTTTAGTGCCGGACTGTCGTTTACTCCATCTCCAGTCATGGCAACTATTTCGCCATTTTTTTGCCAAGCTTTTACGATCCTTACTTTATGTTCTGGAGAAACTCTTGCATATACAGAATATTTTCTAACATTTTTTTCTAATTCTTCATCAGTCATTCTTTCTAAATCTAAACCAGTAATTGCTTCTTCTTCATTCTCTAATATTCCTAATTTTTTAGCTATTGCCGTTGCAGTAATTTTGTGATCACCTGTAATCATTACTGTTTTTATTCCTGCTGTTTTACATTTTTCTACTGCCTTTTTAGCTTCTTCTCTTGGTGGATCAATCATACCTACCATACCTATGAAAGTTATATCACTTTCTATATTTTTCATGTCATCTTTGGTTGGTTTGTTATCAATTATTTTATATCCACAAGCTAAAACTCTTAAAGCATTTTTTGCCATGTCTTCGTTATTTTTTCTAACTACTTTAGCATAATCTTCTAAATCTTGCTTAATTTCTCCATTATCTAAATATGAATTACATATTTTTAATAATTCATCTACTCCACCTTTTGTATATACTATATATTTTCCATTTACTTCATTGATTGTCGTCATTAGTTTTCTGTCAGAATCAAATGGAACTTCTTCTATACGAGGCATTCTATCATATACAGATGGATCAAAATCTAGTTTGAATGCCATATCTACTAACGCTGTTTCAGTTGGATCTCCTGTTAATTCTCCATCATTTCCTATTTTTGTATCATTACAAAGCATGTTAGCATATACTAATTTTTTTACGTCTTCAGTTATATCATTTTCTTTATACTCTGATAAATCTTTTGTTTTACTATCTATAAATATTTTTTCTACAGTCATTTTGTTTTGTGTTAGTGTTCCTGTTTTGTCAGAACATATTACTGTTGCACTTCCCAAAGTTTCAACAGCTGGCAATCTTTTTACAATTGCATTTTTCTTTACCATCTTTTGAACACCTATTGCTAAAACAATTGTAGACACTGCTACTAATCCTTCTGGTATTGCCGCAACAGCCAATGATACAGCTGTCATAAACATATGAATAGCTTCTTTTCCTTGAATTAATCCCAATATAAATATAATCACACAAATTGCTAATGCTGCAATACCAAGTGTTTTTCCTAGTTTATCTAACTTTTCTTGTAATGGAGTTATTTGTTCTTGTGTTTCATCTAACATTCCTGCAATCTTACCTACTTCTGTCATCATACCTGTTTCCACAACAATTCCTTTTCCTCTACCATAAGTAACCAAACTAGAAGAAAATAGCATATTTACTCTATCTCCAATCCCAATCTCTTCGTCAGTAATTACTTTGGAATTTTTTTCTACTGGTACAGATTCTCCTGTTAGAGATGATTCTTGTGATTTCAAATTAACTGCTTCTATTATTCTTAAATCTGCTGGAATATAATCACCTGTATCTAAAACTACAATATCCCCAGGAACTAATTCTTTTGCTGGTACTACTGTAACGCTTCCATCTCTTATTACTTTTGATGCATGATCTGTTAGTTTTTGTAATGCTTCTAATGACTTTTCAGCTTTTGCTTCCTGTGATACTCCTATTATTGCATTAACAATTACTACTATTAAAATGATAATTGTATCTGTTATTCCATCGCCTTGAGCAACTCCAACAATTCCTGATACAATTGCAGCAATAATCAATACTATGATTGAAAAATCTTTAAATTGTTCTAAAAATTTTTGCAATAAACTTTTTTTCTTTTTTGCTTTTAATTCATTTAACCCATATTGTTCTTGTTTTTTCTTTACTTCCTCACCTGTCAATCCTTTTTTCACATTTGTTTCAAGTATTTTTTCTACTTCTTTTACTTCTTTATTATACCATTTGTTGTTTTCCAATTAAAATCAACTCCTTTTTATTATTTTTAACAAATTTACAAAATTTATTAATTATGATATATAAAAAAGACTTTTAAAAGGATTTATCGTTTCCTTTTAAAAGTCTTGCTTACTAAATAATAGCTTACTAACCAGATATTTTCATATCGCGACTGTTGATTAGTAATTAAAAAGCTACTCCCTTTTAATTTGATATTAACATATTATTATTTACTTATGTTATTATTTTTATTGGTGACCCGTACGGGAATCGAACCCATGATTCCACCTTGAGAGGGTGGCGTCTTAGCCGCTTGACCAACGGGCCAAAAACAAAAGTACTTTTCTAGTACTTTTTATTTATATCATTTTTTTCATATTTAGTCAACAAATATTTAATAAAATCTATTTTAAAGAGTCTTGTCCAAAATCTCTTTAAGTCTTTTATTTTGTTTTGTTAAATATAAATATCCAATTAATGCTTCAAAAGCTGTTGAATACATATATTCTTGTACATTAGAATTTTTTGGTAAATGATGATTTTCAGTATTTCTTCCTCTACGCACAATGTTTTTTTCTTCATCTGTTAATTCTTCAAAAATTCGTTGCAACAACTCAGCTTGTGCCTTAGCTTTTACATATTTAATTGATTCAATATGTAATTTATGGGGTTTCAAATTTGTTTTATTAATTAAATTTGTTCTTATATATAATTCATATACACAATCCCCAACATATGCCCAAGTTAATGGTGACATTAAATTAACATCTTCTTCATTTCTTTCTATACTTATAAATTCTTCCAATTTTACTCTCCTTTTCTAAAAAGAACCATTTTAATAATTTTCTGCCTTTTCAATTGTAATCTTTCCTAATTTGCCATTTTTGAATTCATCTAATATTATCCTTGCTGTCTTTTCTTCATCAATATTGCCTCCAGATATAATGCATCCTCTTTTTCTGCCTATTTCTAACATTATTTCATAAATGTTTTCATTCTCTGGTCTATCTTGCTCTAATATTTGATTGATATAGTCTTTTTCTAGTTTATATCTTTCACATAATTGTTTCATGTTATTTTCTATTAAAAATTTAACTAAATAATATGCTATTTCTGTTCTTTCTAAAACATCTTCTTTAATAGTTCCTGTAAACGCTAAATGTAACGCTATTTCTTGATTTTCAAATTTAGGCCATAATACACCTGGAGTATCTAATAATTCCACTTTTTCATTAATACGTATCCATTGTTTTTGCTTTGTTACTCCTGGTTTATTTCCTACATTGGCTGTCGTTCTTTTAGAAATTCTATTAATATAAGATGATTTTCCTACATTTGGTATTCCTATAATCATCGCTCTAATTTTTCGACCAATTCTTCCCTTTTCAGTCTGACTCATTATGTCTTCTTTCATAACATTTTCTATTTGTCTAATACTTTCTTCAATCCCTTTACCTGAATTAGAATCTGTCAATACAGCAGGTATTCCTTTTTCCGCAAAATACTTTACCCATAACGCATTTTGCCTTTCATCAGACATATCACATTTGTTTAATATTATAACTTTTTTCTTTCCTTGTATAAGATCTCCTATATCTGGGTTTTGACTAGCAATTGGAATTCTTGCATCCAATAATTCTATTACAATATCTACAAATTTTAAATCTTCCATTATTTGTTTTCTTGTTTTCGCCATATGTCCTGGATACCAGTTGATACTAACTTTTGATGAGTTTTCTTGATTATTACTATTTTTCTTTTCTTGTCTCATTTTTCTTTTTTTATACATATCCATATTTTTCACTTCCTTTTTTATAACTTTTAAATTGATAAATATTCTTCACCTAATATTTTACTTCAATTTTTGTCCAATCAGCATATAGTTACATTTACAATATATGCTGATGCAAATTCAAATTTTTCCACTCTTCCCTCGTTATTAAAAATGAATATATCTTTTCTTCAATTCCAGGGACATTAAATATCTTTTCTAATTTTAAATTTGACTTTTCCAAAACTTTTCTTGATGCTATATTTGATTCTTTTACAAAGCCTCTATAATTACCTGTTTGTGCTACTTCAAAAGCAGAATCTATCATATAAGGCAATACTTCTGTATATATGCCCTTACCCCAATACTTTTCATCTAAATAAATAGTAAATTCAAAACAATCTTCATCATATAAATCTAATTTATTTAAAAACACTCCTATAAATTCTTTGCTTTTTTTATCTATAATTTTATAAGGAAATTTTGTTTTATTCTCTAATTCGGCTAAATAATTTTCTATTAGTTTTTTAGTGTCTTCAATTGATTTATGAATTTCCATATTAAGATTAGCTATTACATTCTCTTTACATAGAATATTATATACATTATCTATATCTTGCATTGTTATTGTAGTTAAATAAAATCTTTGAGTTTCAATAGTTTTCATATTTGTTTGACTTCTCCAATCTTTATATTTTAATATTTTTTGTAACTCACGTACGTACCAAAATTCCTTTCCATAGTCTTTAACAATAGATATTTTTCGGTTCATTTAACGCACTAAATTTCAATCTATTTTGTTTATATCTTATAAATTAAATTTCATATTATAAATCAAGTACCATTTGAATATGTGGTATGCCATCCTCTAAAAATTCTTTTGAAACAGGTTTAAATCCAAACTTTTCATACATTTTTTGAGCATATACTTGAGCTTCTATTTTTATTTTATCTGCATTTAACAATTCCTTAGAAACTCTAATTCCTTCTTCGATAACTGCTTTAGCAAAACCTTTACCTCTTTCTGTTGATAATACTCTACCTATTGAAACTTCTTCAAATGAAACACCTGCATCTATAACTCTTAGATATGCTTTTATTTGATTATTTTCCTTTAAATAAATATGATATGCCTTCTTATCTTTTTCATCTAATTCTTTATATGGACATTTTTGCTCTACTACAAAAATATCAACTCTTACTTTTAGTATTTCATATAATTCATTTATTGTTAATTCTTCAAATCTTTTTACAACTAACTCCATTGTCTTCCTCCCATAATTGACTGTTCATTTGTCTATTTTTATTGCAAATTTTCTTTTATATAAAGAATGTCTTCTATTGATTTATTTATATTAAACCTTCCGTTTCCAACAGGATAATATACAGAATAGCAATTATATTTTTTTCCATTAATGTCTTTTTGAAATACTTTTTTTCTACATTGAGATACGGAATTTTTTTCGTTTAAAACAATCGAACTTACTTGGTTACCAAATAAAATAATAGCCTTTGGATTAATAATTTCTATCTCCTTTTCTAATAAGTATAAATACTCTTTATAAACACTATCTGGCAATTCTCTTGCATCTACTTGTGTACACTTTCCTAAATTAGTAATAAAATATTTATGTTTTTTTACATTATCATAAACTTCATTTGCAAATTCTTCTGTCCACTCACTACCTTTAATACTTTTGATTTTATGATAGATTTCTTCATCTAACATTCCTATTTTATAAAATAGATCCCATATATTTTTAGTCCCTATCCATGGAGCTTTTAAACCATTCCAATCTTTTGAAGCTGCAATATTTCTTTTAGTAGGATTCATAAATACAAAACATATTTCTGGATTTTTATCACATCCGCCATTATAAATAGCATCTAATTCTTTAGCACCATATTTTAATTGTAACTTATCATAATACTTTTTTAGTTCTTCTAAGTCCATCTTATTTCTCCCATCTATTTGGCTATACCAATACATTGTAAATCTTCTTAAGAATGTTTGATTTTATTTCTAAATACATCAATTATATCAACTTAATTATCTTTATAATAAATAAAAATCACATCTGTTTTAATGCATTTTCTATATCTCTAGTAGAAGTAAATATAAATGATTTTATTCCTACTTCATTTGCAGCTACAACATTCTTTTCTTTATCATCAAAAAATATTGTTTCCTCTTTCTTTAAATTAAATTTATTGAGCAATAACTTATAAATATCATGGTTTGGTTTTATTAAATGTTCTTGATATGAATATATCCCACCATCAAATGTTTTGTTTATGTCAATTAAATCATTTATATATGTATAACTGTCCTCAGTTATATTAGTTAGTAAATATAGTTTATATCCTCTTTCTTTTAGTTTTTTTATGTATTCAAAATTTTCTTTTATTAGAGGATATGATTTTATTAAGTTTTCTTTATTTAAAATGTAACTTATGTCATTAAAGTCTTTTTCATTTTTTAAATTGTTTATATGATCCTGAACTCTTATTGCTCCTAATAAACTCTTTTTAAATCCTTTGCCATAAGCTATTTTATAAATATTGTCACACTTTTTATTCAATAGTTTTTCAATATTATGTTTGCTATCGTCGAAGATAATACCGCCAATATCTAATATAATATTTTTAATCACTATATTCACCTCTAAAATTCTCTATTTCTTATTTTTTCTTCATTCCACATTTTAACACTTTTATATTTTAACATAAAAGCAAGTGACTTTCAACCAATCACTTGCTTTATGTAATTTATAATATAACTATCAATTTTTAAAGTACAACTACACATTTACATATTTTCTATCTTTTCATGTGATGTTGGAAATCTTTATTTAATTTTAATGCTTTTATATCTTTTTTAAAACTTTGCAAGGATTACCAACAGCCACAACATTAGATGGTATATCTTTGGTTACAACACTACCTGCTCCAATAACTACATTGTCTCCTATTGTTACTCCTGGCATTACACAAACATTTCCACCAATCCAAACATTATCTCCTATTTTAATTGGTTTTGCATATTCTAATCCTTTATTTCTTGTTTCATAATTTAATGGATGTCCTGATGTATAAAATCCGCAATTAGGACCGATGAATACATTGTCTCCAAACTCTACTTTGTTTGCGTCTAAAACTACCAAATTATGATTTGAATAAAAATTTTTACCTAAATGTATGTTAAATCCATAATCACAATAAAAATTAGGTTCAATACCTAAAATTTCAATTTTTCTTTGAAATAATTTTTCTAATATTTCCTTTTTTTCTTCTGTTTTTCTAATATCACAATCATTGAATTTTTTACATAACTCTTTTGCATTAAGTCTTTTTTCAAGTAATTCTTTATCATAATTAGCATCATAGATTTCTCCTGCTAACATTTTTTCTTTTTCGTTCATAATATTTCTCCTTTATATTTTACATTGTCATTTTTTATATACTATATACTAATACAAAAAACACATGATTTTCAAAAATCATCTGCTATATATGACTTAAAAAAGTATATTTAGATGTTCTAGTAATATCTTTATTCCCAATAACACTAAAATTGCTCCACCTATGAACTCAGCTTTACTTTGATATTTATCTCCAAATCTGTTTCCGATTTTAACTCCAAACGCTGACATAACAAATGTTATAATTCCTATTATAGATATTGCTAGTATCAAATTAACATTCAAAAACGCAAATGTTATTCCTACTGCCAAAGCATCAATACTTGTTGCTAATGCTAAAACAATCATTGTCTTGAGATCAACTTTATCATTATTTTTTTCTTTTTCATCATCAAATGCTCCTTTTATCATGTTTCCACCTATAAACACTAATAATATAAATGCAATCCAATGATCAAATGCTGTTACAAGACTTTCAAAAGTTGTTCCTAAAACATATCCCAATGCAGGCATTATTGCTTGAAATACTCCAAAATATATTGCAATAATAATCGCATTTTTTCAATTCATTTTTTTCATCGAAAGTCCTTTGCAAATTGACACTGCAAAAGCATCCATTGCTAATCCTATTCCTAGTAATAAAATTTCTAATATTCCCATAACTCGCTCCCTTATATTTTATCATTCTTAGATACATATAAAAAGAGACTTAAATCTGCAATTGCATGCAGATAAGCCCTATTATTTATAATAACATTAATATTTAACTACATATGTATAGATTACATTGTTCTGTAATTATTTTTATCAGCTCTTTCATCCATTTCTCTATCAAACTTATCGTTTTTATAAAACCAATCAGTTTTTTTATCTTTTGGATTATTTTTTCTATTTTTATCTAGTAATAAATCAAGTAATATTGCAATTGGTATTATCATTCCTATTAATGACATAAATGTATTAGTATAAACATCTAATGATAAAGTCTGTTCTGCCCCTATTATTACATTGATATTATTAATTAAATCCACTCCAAAATACATTCCATACCCTAATAGATATATTAGTGCTCCTACTATTTTTCTTTTTACTATTAACACCATACAAAGTAACGTTACAAACAATAATGCAACTTCCATTTGTTGATTTAATGGAGTAAAAGGAAATTCAATAGCCAATTCCGCCATAAAGGCAACTGCTACT
>CAKPRW010000059.1 GCA_934183045.1 uncultured Clostridia bacterium | reverse complement strand
GCCCACATTTCTTTTGAAATAATTGGTTCAACTACATCTTCATAATAAGTAGGGTTCTTTGTTCTTTTTCCGTGAATGAAATCACCTTTATATATTTCATTTTCAAGAATAGTAACAATAGTGGAATCTCGCCAATTATCTTTTCCTAATACTTTTTCTTCATTGAATAGATTACTTATTTTTTGATAAGAATAACCGTTGTAATATAAGTCAAATATTCTAACTACAATATCTTTAGTAGAATAATCTATTACCAATCTTTTATCTTCGTGTTTATAGCCTAAAGGTGCAATGTGAGGAATATGACCACATTTAATTGCACCTGCTAAACCTACTTTAGTTCTTTCACTTGTTCTTTCAATTTCATTTTGACTAACACTCATCAATAATCTTGATATCATCTTGCCATTTGCACTTGTTGTATTTATTTCATCATTTACACAATCTAAATAGGCATCGTTTTCATCTAAAAAAGTCATTAAATTTTCCCAATCATAAATACTTCTAGTTATTCTATCTATTTTTAAAGCAACTATTGTGTTTATCTTTTTAGCCTTAATATCATCTTTTAATCTTTCAAATTCTGGTCTATGATTACCAGTTTTAGCACTTATACCAGCATCCTCGTAATAATCTATTATTTCATAACCTTTAAATTTACAAAAAGACTCTAATCTTTCTCTTTGTTCTGGAAGACTAAAACCGTTCTCTTACTTGGTCTTCGGTTGATACTCTCATATACAACCCACATTTTTTCTTTTCATCTTTCAATTTGCATAACCTCCTAACTTCAAAAAAGAGACATCAAAGTACTCACGAGTACTACTGACATCTCTTAAATCCGTTTATCACAAAACAAAATACAATATAATTGTAATATAATATAATTTTTTCAAAGTACTCGTAAACCTATATTTGCTATTGCTCAAGAAAATATAGATAATTAATTGCCTATATTATATCACGATTTAAAGAAATGTCAATTTTTTACAAATTATATATTTTTCAAATATGTTTCTAGGTCTGATAATTTTATCTTTTTAGATAGATTAGAGATATAAACATCATTTGAATAATTAAAAACTAAAAATGTAATATTCTTAATAATTACTCTATGTGGTTAAATGTATGAAATATTAGTTTTATCTAATTTTCTAAGACTACCATTTATAAATGTAGGAGTAACTTTAGAAAACTCACATATAAATTCAAGCCTTTGTTTTAAACTTTTCTCAAATTGTAGTTCTTGCTTAATTATCTTCATTTACTTCCACCATCCTTTCGCTTGGATGATTTTAATATTGTTTTTAGGCAACAAAAAAATCAACCAGATTTTATTTTCTGATTGATTTTTGTATCAATTCTGTTCTATTAGTTCGAACAGATACGTCGTTGGTGCCGGTGGTGGGACTCGAACCCACACGCCATTGCTGACAACAGATTTTGAGTCTGTCCCGTCTACCAATTTCAGCACACCGGCAAATATATAGTACTGGTATATATTATCATAACTCTCTATATTTGTCTAGTGCTTACTTTAATTTTTTATTTAAAAACAATATAAGGTTTAGTTTTCTAATAGCAAATTTTAAATTCTTATTTTTTGTCCTGGATATATCAAATTTGGATTTCGTATATTATTAACATTTACCAAATATGATACTGATACTCCATATATTTTTGCTATTTGTGATAAAGTATCTCCTCTTCTTACTATATAAGTATATCTTGTATTGCTACTTCGTTCAACTAATTGATTTATTGTTGTATTACTACTCTCTGTCATTCTTAATTTTTGTCCTGGGTATATTAAATTTGGATTTTTTATATTATTTATTTCCACAATATGCGCTACTGATACCCCATATGCCTTTGCTATTTGTGATAGAGTATCTCCTCTTCTCACTGTATATGTTATACTTCCTGTTGCTCTTGTTTCTCCGCCATTTATTGTTGAATTAGTTAATATTCGCAGTTCCTGTCCTGGATATATTAAATTTGGATTTGCTATACCATTTATATTTGCTAATTCTTGTACTGTTGTTCCATATCTTTGTGCTATCTGAGATAAAGTATTTCCTCTTTGTACTGTATAAAACACACTTTTTGTATTTATATTATTATCAATATTATCAACTTGCGGTAACTCTGATGTTTCTCCTAAAAATATTTCTTTTGTATAAAGATCCCTATCTACACTACCACTAATACCTGATATTTCACCTCTATCAGTATACTGTACGCCTTGCCATGTATTCCAATTAGTTTCAATATCCTCTAGTCTTCTGTAATCCCCATAATAAGCTATCCACAATGGGTATTTATCTGCTAATTCTTTACTAAAGACGTCTCTCGAATTACTTAAATCACTATAAATAATCACTTCTTTATTCGTTAATCTTTTTACACTTTCTAGAAACACTTGCGATATATTATTAACTTCACTAGTACTAACTCCACCAAATACTTCATAATCCATTGCTAACTTACAATCTGGAGTCTTGCCCGCTATTACTGATGCAAAAAACCTTGCTTCTTGTTCCGCTTCTGACGTTGACGTTGCTGTCAAAAAATGATAAAATCCCACTTTCAATCCATTTGCTTTTGCATTTTCATAATTTACATCAAAATATGGATCTTTTATATTTCTTCCTTGACTAGCCTTTATATATACAATTTCTATACCACTTTCTCTTACTCTCCTATAATCTATGTATCCTTGCCAATCACTTACATCAACACCCTCATACAAACTTTCCGAGCTTGGCGACAATGCACACACCATACTTACATTAACAAAAAATAATAATGAAACCATTATTACTAAAACTATCATTTTCTTACTTATCTTAAATTTACTAACACCCAATATAAAAACACCTCCATTCATAACTAATAAAATTATTATATAATATGAAAACAAAGCATTTTTGTTACGATCATAAACAATCATAAGCGATCATGGGGACGCGCCCCTTGGTCATATTTTAATATTAAACAATACTTATATTTAATAACCAAATAAAAAAAGATCATGGGGCGCGTCCCCATGATCGCTTGATCGCTTAATTTTCTATATCGTATTCTAATAGTTGGATGTTTTTTATATTTATTTTTGAAAAGTCGTCTTTTTCGTTTTCAAAATCTACTATTTTAAATACTGTTTTTGATTGTAATTTTAATTTTAATTTTGAGATATCTATTAAAATTTTTGTAGATATGTCTTGTCCTACTGGTAGTGTTTTGTTTTGGTTGTCATAGAAAACGATGTTTGTATATCCTATTGCGTTTGTTCCTTCTTTTAGATTGATTTTATAGAAATTGATTTTGTTTGTATCACTTTTTAATACTTCTTTTATTTCTTTTTCAGGATTTATGTTGAATATATTGATGTCGTTTTCATTTATTTGGTTATTAGCTATCGCCTTATATACTGGAACATCTTCTGGAACTACTACTTTATTCATTGCTTTTTGTATTTTTTCTAATTTATCTTCTAATGCAAGTTTATATCCAATTTGATTTGTGTTTTTATTTATTTCTAATATATTAAATTTGTCTTTTGGTAACTCTCTATGTTTTTTATTTTTTATTTTAGAAACTCTTGTACTATCTTGCGCAATTCCACCAAATATGTCAAATTCATCATTAGCAGATAATGCTTTTTCTTCTCGTGCTTGAAGTTTCATTTCTTTCAAGTTGTTTTCTATACCCTTAGGTGTTATATTATTGTTTTTAACACTATTTAATATATTTAATATATCTGTTGATGTTAGGTATATACTATCTAACTCATCTTTAGATAAAACTTTTCTTTGCATTTTATCCATTTTTTTACCTAGATTTTCTAAATCTTCTTCATAGTCAAATACCTTTGTAATCTTTTTAATTACATTAATTTCTTCTGCTTCTCCTTCTGGTAATGTAGCAACTTCATCTTTATTGCTATATTTCCAGAATTCGAATATACTTTTTTTATGGCTGTCAATTTCATCAATAAAAGCTGTTGCATTTTCTATTTTCTTTTTCATGTTTTTATTTTTTAATTTTAATGAATTAATGTCCATTATTACATTTTTTAATTCATTTTCTTTTTCTTCTAATTTTTTATATAAATCAACAATTTCCTCTATTGTATAATTGTCTTTTTTACGTCTCATCTTTTTAATTGGTTCATTATCATCATTTTCTTCTATTATTTCTTCAAAATTATCAACACCATTTCTTAGTTTTCCTTTATTTTTCTTACCTTTTCCACTATATTTAAAATAATATTTAAATTTTCCAAAAAATGTTTTTTTACATTCTAAAAATGTTGATATTTGTTTTTCTTTTGCCAAATATTCTATTTCTTGCATAGCAATTTCTGCTTTTAATTTTTCTAGTCTTTCTTTGTTTTTTTCGATTAATTCTTCTGTACTGTCTTCTTTTTCTTCCCCAACATGATATTCTTTATTTATCCATGAAGCTATATCTAAATATTCTATTTTTCTGTCTTCTATATAAAATTCTATTTCACCATTTTTGTTTATGTTTGTCTTGAATTCAAAATAATGTGGCAATTCTGTCTGTAGTATGAACATAGCTTTTAATAATTTATAAAACTGATTTGTTTTAATACTATCTTCTAATCTTATTCTATATGGACTTTTTATTTTTTGATAAACTTCTGTTTCGCCAATAATATTAATACTTAAATTTTCGTTTTTATCATACACTTCATATACTAATGGCCAGTCTTTAGTAAACAACCACATATAATTTTCTATATCTTCAAATTCTGATTTTCTTAATAGTTGATTGCTATACTCGACGTTTCTAACAGGTACAAATATTTTTCCAGTTCTTCTTTTTTCTAATTGTTTCTTTAATAAGAAAAAGAATGTAGAATAATCAGTATCTTCTGTTGGTACTAACATGAAATATTGATCAGTTGTTTCTGAATAATATATTTGCCATAAATAATTTCCTTCATATTTTACTTTGAATGGTATTTTTTTATTCAAATTAGCTTGTTCTTCAGCCACTTTTTCTATATCTTCAACATTAACTTTTCTAAGCATATTTAAGAATGTTGTATGTTTAATAAAATTTTCCTCACTCTTATTATCTAAATAATCTATTAAAGGACTTGCTTTTTCATACTTTTCTTCTATTGGATCTAGTCTATTTGTCGGAGTTAATAATATTTGAATATCTTTTATTGGAATATATCTATATTGTTTATATTGTTTTTCATCATAAACCTTAGGTATTCTGAATTTTAAAGGCTTTACATTTTTTATTGCATTTGGTATGTTGTCTATATCCAAGCCTAAATATTCTAGTTTTTCGCTTATACCATATGTTTTACTTGTTCTTGGCATTTTTATACTCCTTTCTGGATCTATTATTTTATGATATCATAAAAATTTTTCAATTCATATCCTTGTTCTTTCAAATATGAAATAATTTGTGTAAGTGATTCTGCTGTTATTTTTTTTGCTGGTGCATCATGCATCAAAATTACCACACTTTTTTTATCGTTAACTGTCTCTTTTAACCTTTGCATTTCAAAATCTACTGATAAATCATTTGTCTCAGCATCTCCTGTTAATGCATTCCAATCTACACTCATAATTTCATTTTGTTTTAATAATTCATTAGCCTGGCTTTTTATTGTTTCATATTTTCCACCAACTAATCCTCCTGGGAATCTAAATAGGTGTGAATTATATTCTGGTACATTAATCGCTGATTTTACTGCATCATTACATTTATTAAATTCTTCTAATACTGATTCTGGTGATGCATATATTGAATCATATTTATGAGTATATCCATGATTAGCAATATAATGACCTTCTTCATAAATTCTTTTTACTGTTTCTTGTCTCCCTTCTATATTTGAACCTAAAACGAAAAATGTAGCTTTTACATTTTCTTGTTTTAATGTGTCTAATATTTGGGGAGTTATTGCTGAAGGTCCGTCATCAAACGTTAAAAAAGCTCTTTTTGTATCTGAATGGTAAATATTTTGTATGTTATTTTTTCCGCACTTCTGTTAATTTTGGAATTTTTTCTTGTCTTTTTCTTTCCTTTTCTGCTTCGATTTCTGCTTTTTTTTGTTGTTCTTGATATGTAATAGTTTGTAATTGAACTTCATATTGCTTATATACTTTATGACCTTTTATAATAGTAATAGAATGTTTTATTATTAAGATTAAGCATAATAATATTATTATACATAATATTATTATTAATATTTTTGCTTTATTTATTTTCTCATGTGTATTTATCTTGTAAATATCAATTTCGTTATTATCATTCACCATTTTTTTACATCCTCTTTATATAATTATTACTACTACAATATCGTCTACATTATATACCATTTTTTACTTTTTTAATAGTGTATTTGATAAATTTCTTACAATGTTTTTTAATATTTGATATTTATTTATAAAATTAATATTTTTGAAATAAAAAACAAGTATAATTTAAATAATTAATACTTGTTTTTCTCTCTTGTAACTAGTTATAATAAAAACATATTTCAAATCTATTTTTTTAGCTATTTTTCATTACATTTTTTAAATAATCAATTTCTTCCTCTACGTTTAGTCTCATAAATATTGGTTCTCCCTTTTGAATCACTGTAATATTTTCTAGTTTATCATATTCTTTTAAAGCTTCCCAATTTCTTAATTCTTCTTTTTCTATTCCTATTTGTCTTAATATATTATCAGCTGTCTCATTCATAAATGGCTTGATTAAAATAGCTATTTTTCTTAAATTTTCAATCAAATGATAAATACATGATTTTAATTTTTCTTGATTTCCTTCTTCTTTTGCTAAACTCCATGGCATTGTTTCGTCTATATATTTATTAGTTCTAGAAATTAAATTCCATATTTCTTGTAAGCTATTTGCTATTTCGTACTTATTTAACTTTTCTTCAAATCTATCTATTTGATCAACAGTATATTGTTCAAATTCTTTGTCAACTTCATTTGGAGTACCATTATAACTAGGTACTTTTCCATCAAAATATTTATTTACCATTGATACTGTTCTGTTTAATAAATTACTTAAATCATTACATAAATCAAAATTATATCTTTCTACAAAAGCTTCTGGTGAAAAAATACCATCTTGTGAAACAGGCATTTCTCTTAATAAGAAATATCTAGTTGCATCTAATCCATATCTTTCTATTAAAGTTTCAGGATATATTACATTTCCTTTTGATTTAGACATTTTTCCATCTTTCATCATTATCCAGTTATGAACTAATATTGTTTTTGGAAGAGGCAAATCTAATGCCATTAAGAATATAGGCCAATATATCAAATGAAATCTAGCAATATCTTTACCAACAATTTGTAAGTCTGCTGGCCAATATTTATTAAATAAAGTTTCATCTTCAGACATATATCCTAGTGCTGTAATGTAATTTGTTAAAGCATCTAACCATACGTATATTACATGTTTTGGGTCTTTTAATACTTTTATTCCCCAATCAAATGATGTTCTTGTTACACATAGATCTTCTAATCCTGGTTTTATGAAATTGTTTATCATTTCATTTTTTCTATAGTCTGGTTTTATAAAATCTGGATGTTCATCATAATATTTTAATAATCTATCTACATACTTTTTCATATTGAAAAAATATGCTTCTTCTTTCATAGGAACAACTTCTCTTCCACAATCTGGGCATTTTCCATCTTTTAACTGTGACTCTGTAAAATATGTTTCACATGGCACACAATAAAGTCCCTCATATTCGCCTTTATATATATCACCTTGTTCCATAAATTTATCAAATATCTTCTGAACTATTTTCTCATGTCTTTCCTCTGTAGTTTGTATAAAATCATCATATTCAATTTCCATTTTAGCCCATAATTCTTTTGCCATTTTTGCCATCTTATCAACATATTCTTTTGGAGTTTCTCCCAATTCTTCTGCTTTAGTCTGTATTTTTTGACCATGCTCGTCCGTTCCTGTAAGCATATAAGAATCTTCCCCTCTTAAAGAATGATATCTTTTCAAGCTATCTGCTAAAACTGTTGTATATGCTGTACCTATATGAAATTTTCCACTTGGATAATATATTGGTGTTGTTATATAAAATTTATTACTCAACATTTACATCTCCTTAACTATTCTTATTTTATTATCTTTTCCATTTTATAGAAATATATTATCACAATTACACAAAAATATCAAGAACGATTATGGGGACGCGCCCCTTGGTCTTTTTTCTTATCCAAATTATATATTATGAATTAACTTGCATTTTATATTATTAATCTCCTATAGGCTTTATAGTAGTTTCTGCGATTATAGCTGACAAATCCCTATTTTATAATTTTACAATTTTAAAAATAAAATTTGAATAAGGTTTAAATAAAATTCACATATTTTTCCTATTTGTTATGTAGATTAAAACTAATATTTGAAAATAATAAAACTATTAATACTAAACAAAACAATTAAAAAACGATCAAGGGGCGCGTCCCCTTGATCGCCTTGATCGCCCTTGATCGTATATTTTAGTTTATTTTTAGTAGTTTGAATATTTCTACAATAACTATTGGAGCCAATATCAAACATATCAGTTCTATTATATTAGCTGTTGGTAATAATGGTATACTAAATATTGTTCTTAGTGCTGGAATGATAAGTATTACAAGCATTAAAGCTGCTGAAGCTAATACTGCCCATATTAATTTCATGTTGTCGAATATTCCTGTTTTAAATATTGATTTTTTATTATTTCTTATATTAAATACATGAGCTAATTCTGATAATGCTAGTGT